>DASSHL010000026.1:0-2114 GCA_035692845.1 Gemmatimonadales bacterium | reverse complement strand
TCTGGTGGCGGGCCTTGATCTCGCGATACTGCTGCATCAGCGGCGTGCTGCTGCGGCGGGCGCCGGTGCTCATTGGTCCTTGACGATGAATGCGCCGGGGAAATCCTTCGCCAGCCTGCGCTGCGCTGCCGCGGCGTCACTACGCGAGGTGAATCCGCCTGCCCGCACCTTGAGGAATCCACCCTCTTCTGCAATGACGGCGTCGTAGCCCAGCGCGCGCAGGCGCGCGACGGCGTCATTGGCCTGGTCCCGGGTGCCGGCGGCGATGACCTGGACGCGAAAGACGGACTCGGGACGCGGGACGCGGGACTCGGGCTGTGTCGAGGGCTGAGAGTCGAGGGTCAAGGGTCGAGATACAGGAACCGTGTCTCGCGTCCCGCGTCCCGAGTCCGCAGTGTCCCGCGTCACGCGTCCCGAGTCCACTGTTCCGGCGCTCACCAGTACCACCGTATCCCTTGGCGCTCCAGCCGGCGCCTTGGCGCTGCCTTCGGCCAGCGCCGTCGCTGAGCAGCGCCTGGCGAATGTCTGCAACTGGTCGCGGATAGTGGGGGAGCCATCGGCCGCACGAGCCAGGCCCATGCCGACCCATTCACACCCGAGTCGTTCCTGATGGGCGTCGAAGTAGGTGCGGGCTGCCCAGAATGCCGCAGCCGCGAAGACATCGGAGCGCGGAAAGTCGGTGCGCAGCCGTTCCAGGTCACGCGTGGCGGCGGGAAGATTGCCGCCGGCATAGTCCAGCTGCGCCAGGCGCAGGAGCGCATCATCCGCCCACGCCGAGAGCGATTGCTCCACCACCACTTGCTGCAGCATCCGCCGCATGCTGTCGGGATCCGTCGACAGGATGCCGGCGGTGTATAGCGCCTCGGCGTAACGCGGCGTGCTCTGGTCGGCAGCGGCCTGGACAGCGCGCACCAGCACCAGCGCCGAATCACGGTTGCCGTCCTGCGCCAGCGCCACCGCCTGGCGCAGCTGGGGATCTGATTGTGCCAGGAGCGTGCGCGCAGTGAGGAGAGCCGCGCTAAGGGCAATAACGGAGAGCCGCAATGGCCGCATCAGAGAACGCCTGCCGCGGCCGGAGCGCTGTGGGCAATGCGCATGATCATGTCGGAAAGAATAGACTGTTCGCTCGAGAGTCCGGTGTTCTTGATGGAGCGGTCAGCCATGAGGGTCGCGTCCAGCGCCGCGCGGATGCGCGATGCCGGCCACTGCGCACTCCACCTGGCCCAGAGGGCGGCTTCCGGTCCCCACGGTCCCAGTCCACCCGGGCGGCCTGCCGTCAGCGCGGCAAACGCGGCGTCCGAAAGGGCCTTGCCGCGCTGTCCCTTTTCATGGGCTGCGCGCACGATGCCGACTCCAATCAGGGTGGTGCCGAGCATCGAGACCAGTCGCACGCCGCTCACTCCGGACTGGCTCAACACATTTGGCAGCAGTCTCAACGCCCTGGCGGGATCGTCGTCGAGAACCGCCGAGCGCCAGTCCAGCGCGGTCTCGCCGTTGCGTACGCCCACGAGGTCTTCCACCTGCGTGACCGTGATGGCAACACCGGGAGGCAACGAGGCGAGCTTTTCGAGCTCGATGCTGATGGCGCTCAGGCTGGTGCCGGTGACCTTCATCAGGTGATCCACGGCGCCATCCTCGAACGTGAGCCCGCGGTCCAGGGCCTTGCGGTCCAGCCAGCGGCGCACGTCGGCCCCGCTCTCCATGGCGCACGCGATTGGTTCTGCGTGCTTGAGCAGGTCCTTGTCCGGCTTCTCCTCGCTGGCGCCCTGCACCAGCATCAGCACCGTCTCCGGGGATGGGTGTTCGAGGTAGTGGAGTACCGCGGAGCGGCCGCGGGTCCGGCGCTTCCACTGCTCGACATCGCGAATGATGACCACGCGGCGTGCCGCCATCATCGGCACGGTGGTGCAGAGCGCCTCGACGGCTTCCGGATCCAGTGTCCCGGCCGACACCTGGTCAAGATTGAAATCGCGCATGGCGGGCTCGAGCGCCAGATCGAGGATGTAGCGCATTGCATCGTCCTTCAGCACGTCTTCGGGGCCGTAGATGTAATAGGCCGCGTGCGGCTGTCCGCGCTTGAACGCGGCGGCGACTTTGCTGAGGGCGGAGGCCAT
>DASSHL010000025.1:0-12049 GCA_035692845.1 Gemmatimonadales bacterium | reverse complement strand
TCGATGGCGTCAATGTCGGGCCCTACAGTGCTGACGGACTGATCGTCTCCACCCCGACCGGATCCACGGCGTACTCGCTCAGTGCCGGCGGCCCCGTCGTGGTGCCTGGCGTCGAGGCGATGCTGCTCACACCAATCTGTGCGCACACGCTCGCCGTGCGCCCGCTCATCGTTCGCGCGACGTCGGTCATCGAAATCGAGCCCATGGCCGAGTGGGCCGAGAACGTCCTTGTCTCGTTCGACGGGCAGACCGGCTCCGCGGTCGGTGAGGGAGGACGGGTCGAGGTGCGACGCGCCGAGCGCCGGGTCAAGCTGGTCCGCCTGGGCGAGGCTTCGTGGCTCACCCGCATGCGCGACAAGCTGCACTGGGGCGACCTCTCAGGTCGCGAGCCCTGCGCATGATCACTGAACTGCGGGTGCGGGACCTGGCCACCGTGGCCGACGTCCGGCTCGACCTGGGCGATGGACTCAACGTCCTTACCGGCGAGACCGGCGCGGGCAAGTCGATGCTCGTCGACGCCCTTGCATTGCTGCTCGGTGAACGGGCCGACAGTGCCATCGTCCGCTCCGGAGCGCGCAAGGCGGTGGTCGAGGGGGTCGTGGACGGCGTGAATTCCGCCGTGCTGCGTCATCTCGAGGCACTCGGTCTCGACGTGGATGATGATCACCTCATCATCCGCCGCGAAGTCTCAGTCGAAGGCCGTTCACGGGCGTGGATCAGCGGCAGCCCCTGCACCATGAGCACGCTGGCGAGCGTGGGGGAACTGCTGGTGGATCTTCACGGCCAGCACGAGACGCAGTCGCTGCTGAAGCCGGCCGAACAACGCCAGATCCTGGATTCGTGGTCGGGTGCCGAAGCCGACGCGGAGGCAGTGCGAGCCGCGTACGGGGCCCTGGTGGAGTTGCGTGAAAGCGAGACGGCGCTGGTCCAGCGCCGCGACGAAATCCGCCGCCGGGCCGACTACCTCCGGCATGTGGTCCAGGAAATCGACGCCGCCCGGCTCGTGGCCGGCGAGGACGAGGCCCTCACCCTGGAAGCGCGACGACTCTCGCAGGCGGGCGCGCTCAGCGAATTTGCGCGGCGCGTGCTCGATGCGGTGGACGAAGGCGAGGCGAGCGCGTCGCACGCCCTGGGCGAGGCGGAGCGGGCGCTGGCACAGCTCGAGCGCGGCGACCCGTCGGTGGCGGACTGGCGGGCATTGCTCGACGCCGCCTTCGACAACGTACGCGAACTGGGGCGCCTCGCTGCTGCCTACACCGACGACGTGCAGGAAGATCCTGCACGACTTGATCAACTGGAGCGGCGGCGCGACCTGCTCGCCACGCTGCAGCAGAAATACGGTGCATCACTCGATGCCGTGCGACAGACTCGCACCGAGGCCGCCTCGGAGCTGGACCTGCTCGATACCGCCGATCTCGACCTCAAGTCGCTGGCGGCGCGGCGCACCGCCGCGGAACACGCCGTGAGCGCTGCGGCCAGGGTGCTGACCACCCGCCGCGCGGAGGGTGCCGAGCGGTTGGGGCGTGCAGTCTCCCGGCTCCTGCCGAAGCTGGGCCTCAAGGGTGGCAAGGTCACGGTGCAGCTGGTGCCGATTGCCGCGACCGCCGCGAATGGCGCGGAATCGGTGGAGTTCCATGCCCAGCTCAACCAGGGGCTCGACGCGAGGCCGCTCGCGCGCTCGGCGTCGGGCGGCGAACTCTCCCGGCTGATGCTCGCGCTCAAGGTGGTGCTCGCCCATCACGATCGGGTGCCGACACTGGTGTTCGACGAAGTGGACCAGGGCATCGGCGGCGAAGTCGGCGCGCAGGTGGGAGCCGCCCTCGCGGAGCTGGGCGAACGCCACCAGGTGCTGGTCATCACGCACCTGCCGCAGATCGCGGCGCGGGCCGACCGACATCTCGTGGTGAGCAAGGAACCGCGCGGTGGCGTCGCCACCAGTGACGTGGCTCGGCTCCACGGCGAGGATCGCGTTGGCGAGCTGGCTCGCATGCTCGGCGATCCGGATGGGGACACCGCGCGCCGTCATGCGCAGGCGCTCCTTACCGATGCACGGAAACTTACCGGACGCGCGTGAGCAATCCGGCCGCGGGCCTCTTCTCTGCCGTGTGGTCCGCCCAGCCCGCCATCGTCGCATCCGCACCGGGCCGCGCCAACCTCATCGGCGAACATACCGACTACAACGGCGGCCCCGTGCTGCCATTCGCCATCGGGGAGCGTACGTGGGTGGCGGTAGGGGACGCACCCGGCGGCGGCTGGGAGGCCGTGTCATCGGTGGATGGCAGGCAACGCACCGTCGATGTCGATGGCCGAATGCCGCGAGGCTGGACCGCGTACCTGGCGGGCGTGGCTCGCGTCTTTCGTGCGCGCGGTGTGCGGCTGCCCCCCAGGCTGCGCATTGCGGTGGCGAGCAGCGTTCCTGTCGGTGCCGGGCTCTCGTCGTCTGCGGCGCTCTGTGTGGCGATGGTACGCGCGCTCGCCGCGCACGCTGGGGTGCGGCTCACGCGCCTCGCGGTAGCCGAACTCGCCTATCGAGCCGAGCATGACGAAGTCGGGGTGCAATGTGGCCGCATGGACCAGACCATCGCCGTCTTCGGGCAGAAGGACCACGCGCTGCTTTTCGACACGGCCAGCGGCGCCCGGCGCCAGCTCCCCTTTGCCCGTGACGTGCTCATGGTGGAAACGGGGCGCTCACACCGGCTCAGCGGTGGCGCGCTGAACGAGCGGCACGCCGAATGCCAGGAGGCGCTCGCCATCCTGCGTCATGGCCTGCCCCAGCTTGGCGCGCTCGCCGAGCTCGATGAGCGGCAGCTGACGCGCGCGGGAGGCAGCCTGCCACGGTCGCTGTACCGGCGTGTGCGGCATGTAGTCACGGAGACGCGCCGGGTGCGCCAGGCGGCCGCCGCGCTGGCCCAGAATCGCTTCGCGCGGCTCGGCACCCTGCTCTCGGAAGGCCACGACTCACTGCGGGATGACTTCGCATCCAGTTGTACCGAAGCTGACGCGATTGTTGAATGGGCCCTCGACGCGGGCGCCTGGGGTGCTCGACTTACCGGCGCCGGCTGGGGTGGGGCGGTGCTGGTGCTCGCACCAGATGCCGCCATTCAGCACGTGCGCTCGGCAGTGTCGGAACGCTTTGCCCGACAGTTTGGCTCGACGCCGAAAGCGTGGATGACGAGGGCGGGAGTGGGAGTACGGCTGGCGAGGGGTTACGGAGTAGGGACCAGGGGTCAGGGTTGAGAGACGAACCCCCGTCGGCCCGCCCTAATCCCTGAGCCCTGATCCCTCGCCCCTATATTCCTACACCGCCCGGATGGCGAAACCGGTAGACGCATGGGACTTAAAATCCCAGGCCCGCAAGGGCATGCAGGTTCGAGTCCTGCTCCGGGCATGCTGTACGCCGTGAACCGCCCACCCACGAGGCGCGAATGGCACCGCCGCCAAGAGAAGCGAGACTGAAGCCGGAGTTTGCCGACCAGTATCCGGGGCTGGTGCCCGGTGTCTGGCATCCCGCCGCGAGCATTGCCGCGTACCTGCTCACCCGCCAGCGGACACTGGGCGGCGCTGATCCCCTTGCGCCCCCCGCGCGCGCCATCCCGACAGATCATTTCGAGTTCCGGGGTGGCTCGACGTCGCACGGAGGACAGCGGAAGAGGGAAGGGGAGCACTGATAGTCGACGGTCTTCGGTCAGCGGTCGACCTTCGCCTGTTGACCGTTGACCGTCGACCGTTGACCATCGACCACCAGCTCCAGCCAGCCCCTCGCCGCCTTCACGTCCCGCACCCGGTACCGTGCCCGGCTGGGCGTCGGGCCGACGTGCACGGCGATGGCGCCGTCGGGCAGCGCCGCGAACAGATCCTCGTCGGTCCGGTCGTCACCCATGGCCACGATGACCGACTCCTTGGGAAAGTTCGCAGCCAGCGACGAGACGATCACCCCCTTGTTGACCGTGGCCGGGCGAATTTCCACCACCTTGTTGCCCGGCAGCACCTCCAGGCCATGCCGCTCGGCGAGCGGCGTCAGCTCGCGGATGAGCCGGGCGGCCTCGCGCGCGCCCAGTCTCTCGTTTGCCATCCGGTAGTGCCAGGCCAGCCCGGCCGATTTCTCCTCGACCAGCGCTCCCGGCGCCCGTTCGGTATGCTCTCCCAGGCGCCGCATGAATTCGTCATGGGATGCTGAACGCTCCACACGCTGGCGCTTCCACCGCGTGGCATGCGGTGGCCGGGACCAGAGTCCGTGCTCCGCGTGCAGGCCGACGTCGAGATGCCCGAGCCATTCGTCGAGTGACTCGTGCGAGCGTCCGCTCACGATGTGGACTTCCGTCTCCGGCATCTGTGCCAGCCGCTCCAGCAAGTCCAGCAGGCGTGGATCGGGCCGAGCCTCGGCGGGAGCATTGGTGAAGCGGACCAGCGTACCGTCGTAGTCCAGCAGGAAGAGCCGGGACGGCGCCCGCTGGATGCGCCGGGCCAGCTGGGCCAGCTCGTCGTCCGTCGAGAGCGGGACTTCAACTTCGTTCGTGTCCCGGTCACTTCGCACCGCGTGCAGCCTGGTCAGGAACCGGTTGGCCCAGCGTGCCGCATCTGCTGCGAACACCCGGCGGCGGAGGGCCGCCATGCGGACCCGCTGCTGTTCCGGCGACATGGCGAGGGCCTGCTCCAGGGTTCGCGCGGTCCGCTCCACGTTGAATGGATTCACCTGCAGTGCCTCCTGCAGCTCTTCGGCGGCCCCTGCGAATTCGGACAGCACCAGCACCCCATCGACGTCGGAGCGCACCGCCACGTACTCCTTGGCGACCAGGTTCATGCCGTCGCGCACCGGCGTCACGAACATCACGTCGGCGGCACGATAGAGCGCCAGCAGCTCACTGCGATCGAGCGCGCGGTACTGGTAGGTGACGGGCGTCCAGGACGGTGTACCGAATGTCCCGTTGATGTGACCGATGAGTGCTTCCAGCTCGGTGCGGAACTCGCGATAGCTCCGCACGCCGGTGCGGGAGGGCACTACCACCTGGATAAGGCGTACGGTGCCGCGAAGCTCCGGGTCGTCCTCGAGGAGGCGCTGAAAGGCCAGCAGGCGGTGCGGAATTCCCTTGGTGTAGTCCAGCCGGTCCACGCCGGCGATCAGCTTCTCCTCGCGGGAAGCCTTGAGCCGGCTGACAACCTGGTCCACATCGGGCTGGTTGGCCCGTCGCTCGAATTCGCGCGCGTCGATGCCAATCGGATAGGCGCCAACGTGCACGTTGCGTCCGGCAAAGCGCAGCTGGTCTGCTTCCCTGGCTTCGGTTGCCCGCGTCAGCGCCAGCGCCGCATCGCGAAAATGCTTCGCGTAGCTTCGCGTGTGAAACCCGATCAGGTCGGCGCCCAGCATCCCCTCGAGCACTTCACCGCGCCAGGGGAGGATGCGGAAGATCTCGAGCGCGGGGAAAGGGATGTGGAGGAAGAAGCCGATGCGGGCCAGCGGCAGTCGCTGGCGCAGCAGCGCCGGCAGCAGCAGGAGCTGGTAGTCGTGCACCCAGATGTCGTCGCCCTTCTGCCAGTGCTGGGCCACCACATCGGCGAACCGACCGTTCACGGCCGTGTAGGTGCCCCAGTGCCTGGGTGCCAGCGGTATGCGGTCGGCCTGGTAATGGAGCAGCGGCCAGAGGATGCCGTTGGACACCTCTTCATAGTACTCGCGCACTTCGCGCGACGTGAGCGCCACCGGCACGCAGCCAATGGCGGCGAGCCTGCTGTCCAGCTGCTTGCGCAACGGTCGCGGAATCTCCGACACCGGGCCAGGCCAGCCGATCCAGAGCGTGCTGGCGGAGCGCTTGGAGCCCGACAAGGCAGTGGCGAGCCCACCCACGCTTCGTTCCACCTTGAGTTCGCCGCCTTCCACCCGCGCGGTGACCGGCAGCCGATTCGAGACGAGGATGGTGCGCGCCATCGCTACGTCCAGGCCCGTACGCGGCCGTCGCGTGCGTCAAGCATCTCGCCGATGGTCATCGCGGCGTGGATGAGTCCCACATGCGTGTATGCCTGCGGGAAGTTGCCCAGCAGTTCGCCGCTCAGTGGCTCGATATCCTCGGAGAACAACCCAACCGGATTGGCGAACGCCGCCACCCGGTCGAAGACCCGGATGGCATCATCCAGCCGCCCCATCAGCGCCAGCGCTTCGGCCCACCAGAAGCTGCAGATGGTGAATGCGCTCGTGGTCTGGCCGAAATCATCCGGATTCTTGTAGCGAAGCATCAGCCCGTTTTCCACCAGCATGTGCTCGTACGCATTGACGGTGGAGACGAAGCGCGGGTCGTGTCCGTCCAGCAGGCCAATGGTGGGCAGGAGCAGGTTGGCGGCGTCGGCATGCACTCCGTCGAGCGACTGGGTGAAGTAGCCGGCCTCGGTGCTGTACCCCTTGTCCAGGACGATGGTGCGCTCATGCTCGGCGATCCGCTCCCAGCGGGCGGCGGTGCGGGCATCGCCGAAGCGCCGGGCCAGGCGGGCCCCCCGGTGGATGGCCACCCAGCACATGGCGCGGGAGAAGGTGTAGTTCCGGAGGATGCTGCGGAATTCCCAGATGCTGGTGTCGGGCTTGGGGGCCGCCTCGATTGCATCTTCCACCAGGCGGCGGATAAGTGGGTAGTAGCCGTTCGGCTCCTCGTGCACGATCCGCGGATCGGTGAGCAGCGTCTCCAGGCAGAGGATGATCTCGCCCCAGATGTCGTTCTGCCGCTGGAAATAGGCTGCATTGCCAATCCGCACGAACCCGTTGCCGCCAAACCCCGCCAGGTGTGGCAGCATGTACTCCTCGAGGTTCCGCTCTCCATCGATGCCGTAGACCGGCTGCAGCGGACCCGCCTCCGTCACGTCCCGCAGGTAGCGGACGAACTGCTCGCCCTCCCAGATCTGCCCCAGGCGCCGCAGTGCTTCCACCGTGAACGCCGCATCGCGCAGCCAGCAGAAGCGATAATCCCAGGTCCGCTGGGTGCCCATTGCCTCGGGGATACTGGTGGTGGCCGCGGCGATGACGGCGCCCGTGTCATGGTAGGCGTGCAGCTTGAGCACCAGCGCGGAGCGGAGCACCAGTTCCGTGCCGAACGAGGGCAGGGCGCAGCTCCTGCACCACGCCCGCCAGCCCGCGATGGTACGGTCCTGGTCATGCTCGGCGCTCGCCATGGTAGCCGAGTGCTCGCGCGGACCATAGCTCATGATGAAGTAGTGCGGACGGGTGAGCACGAACTGCCGCCGCCCGGTGATGTAGGGAATCGGGAGGCTGCTCGAGAGATGGAGCGGCACCGGCGTGCCGCTCACCTCCAGTCCCTGGACGGTTTCCCGCATCCGCGGCTCCACCCGCGCGTAATCGGGCCGGGGATCGAAATCCACCACCAGTCGCGGTTCGCCCTCCAGCGGGCGCACCATCCGGACGATTTCGATCGGCACCTTGACGCCCAGCCCCGCCGGGATGCGCGGTGCGAAATCCACCACCTCCCAGCTGCCGTCATCGGCGTGAAATTCGGTGCGCACCACGTTGGTGTTGGGGAGGTAGCCCATCTTGCCGCTGAACTCGCCCGAGGCGTGCAGGATCCGGAAGGTGCCGCCCTTGTCGCGGTCGAGCAGGCGGCCAAAGACGGAGGGTGAGTCGAAGCGGGGCAGGCAGAGCCATTCAATGGCGCTGGTCGACGCCACGAGTGCCAGGACGCGGCCGTTGCCGAAGGCGGCATGGTGCAGAAGTGCGGGCGCAGCCGGAGCGGTTTCAGTCATTTGGAACGGCTACACGAAATCGCTCGATGATGCAACCATGAAGCGCACGGCGGCTCGTGCTACACTTCCGGCATGGACAGCACACAGCAACCCGCACTTGCGCCACCCAGCCCGCAGCCGGGCGCGCACCTGATTCCGGAGGGAACCCGATTCGCGGTCTCCAGCATGCACGCGGAGGCACTCGAGCTCTGCCTCTTCGACGCCGAGGGGGGAAATGAGCGTCGCGTCCCGATGGCGCGGGACGCCGCCGGCCTCTGGCAATGCCACGTCACGGCGGTCGGCGTCGGGCAGCTCTACGGCGTCCGGGCCCATGGACCCTGGGCGCCACACGAAGCTCACCGCTTCAATAGCGCCAAGCTGCTGCTCGACCCCTACGCGCGAGCGGTGAGCGGCCCGATTTCCTGGCATCCGTCGCTCTGCGATCACCGGCCGGGTGAGTCCGATGTCGCCGATAGCAGCGACAGCGCACCGCACGTGCCCAAGTCGGTGGTGGTGGCCTCTGATTTCGACTGGCAGGGCGACCTGCCCCCTCGCATTCCCATCCAGGATTCGCTGGTCTACGAGTGTCACGTGCGCGGGATGACCATGCAGCACCCGGACATCCCGCCCGAGCTTCGCGGAACCTTCCTCGGTCTGGCGTCGGAGCCGATCCTCGATCATCTCCGCAGCCTCGGCGTGACGGCAGTGGAACTGATGCCCATCATGCACGCCGCGGACGATGCCCGCCTCGCCCGGTTCGGTCTCACCAATTATTGGGGATACTCCACCGCGGCGTTCTTCGCCCCCGACGAGCGGTTTGCCACCGGCGCGCGGGGCGAACAGGTCACCGAGTTTCGCGAAATGGTACGGCGGCTGCACGCCGCAGGCATCGAGGTCATCCTCGACGTCGTCTATAACCATAGCGCTGAAATCGACGTGGACGGACCGACGCTCAGCTTCCGCGGGTTGGACAACAAGGCGTGGTATGTGGCCGGCGCTGAAACGAGTCGCTACCTCGACGTCACCGGGTGCGGGAACACGCTGGACGTGGTGAACACGCCTGGACGCACTCTGCTTTTCGACTCCCTGCGATACTGGGTGACGGAAATGCACGTGGATGGGTTCCGGTTCGACCTGGCCCCTGCGCTCGCGCGCGGCGGTGTCTTTCCCGGCACGCTTTCCACCCTCTTCCAGTCGATAGCGGACGACCCGGCGCTCGCGGAGGTCAAGCTCATCGCCGAGCCCTGGGACGTGGGGCGACAGGGGTACCAGCTGGGTCAGTTTCCGGGAGGCTGGTCGGAATGGAATGACCGGTACCGCGACACAGTCCGGCGCTTCTGGCGTGGCGCGTCAGGCGAAGTGGCGGGCCTCGCGACTGCGCTCGCTGGCAGCAGCGATCTCTTCGGCGGTGATGGCCGCGGGCCCCACGCGAGCGTCAATTTCGTGGCGTGTCATGACGGGTTCACGCTGGCCGACCTGGTGCGGTACGAGCATCGGCATAACGAGGCCAACGGCGAGGAGAATCGCGATGGCCACGCCACCAACTGGAGCCGCAACTGGGGCGTGGAGGGCGAAACGCCGGACCCGGCCATTCAGGAAGTGCGCGACCGGGTCGCGCGCGCCATGATCGGCACCGTGCTGCTGTCGCAGGGGCTGCCCATGATCGGTCACGGCGATGAGCTGCTCCGCAGCCAGCAGGGCAACAACAACGCCTATTGCCAGGACGGGCCCCTGACGTGGATCGATTGGAAGCTGGGCGCCCGTGAACGGGCAATGCTGGCATTTGTGGCGCGGGCGGCGGCGCTCCGGCGCCGGCATCCCGCCCTGCGCCGGCTCGCGTTCCTGGCACCACCCTCGGCCGACAGCGGGACGGTGGCCATCTGGTTCCGCACCGACGGCGCGATCATGGGCGATGATGACTGGCGTGCGCCAGGCTTGCACGCGTTCGGACTGCAGCTGCGGGAGAACGGTTCAGATCTCCTGCTGATCCTGCTCAACGGGGGCGCTGCCCCCGCGCGCTTCGCACTGCCATCCGGCGAATGGACGGTCGCCCTGGCGTCAACGGAGGAGGACACGGGGGTGGACCAGGAGGAATGCCGGGTCCCGGCCTATGCGGTGGTGGTGCTTGATAAGAACCAGGGGTTAGGGATCAGGGGTTAGGGCACGAGGGGTGACTCTCGTCGCTCAACCCTCAGTCCCTCATCCCTGATCCCTAGTCCCTAATCCCTAATCCCTACATCGCCCCATCCGGTCCCACCAGGATGAACGTCACACTCGAGCCGGAGATGAAAAAGGGGAGGCTGCCACCAGTGCGGCGCGCCAGCAGGTCGAGGAGATGGCTGCTGCTGGCCGTGACGACAATGCCCACCTGCATTCCGCCAGCGCCGCTCGAGCCGCCCGGCCCCTGGAAATTTTCCCAATCGAGCGTGTAGTTCGGGTTGTCGAAGCGGAAGCCATTGCCCATGTAGGGCTGCATGCCAGGGGGCATCGCACCTGCGGCAGCATCCGGCGGAAAGGCATTCTTGTCCGCCCAGTAGTTGTAGGCCCCCAGCCGGACGTTATTCAGGTCGCTCACGATGCTGGCCACTTCGGCATGCTGGCGCAGGTCGATGTAGCGCAGGATGGCGAGCCCCGCGAGGATACTGATGACGATCATGACCATCAGCAGCTCGATGATGGTGTAGCCGCGCCGACTCATGGTGCCCCCCGCCGGCTGACGATTTCATAGCTGTTCCCAACGAAGGTGCGCAGCGAATCATCCGATCGAAGCGTGAGCTGGAGCGTCGAATCCGATCCCTCCAGCACGAAACCGCCGAACTGCGTGGTGGTGTAGGTCAGGTTGCCGGTGGCAGCTCCGAGGTCGCTGAGTCGCGCCGGCAGGTGGCCGGCGCTGTCCCGGTACTGCTCGATTCGCTCGTACTGCATGGCCATTGCCAGTCTGAGGCTGGCTTCACGCAGCGCCGGCGACTGGGACGGCATGCCGCGCGCAAAGATCCAGTCGGGCCGGGCGGCGTAGAGCCAGGCGCCGATCGCCAAAAGGGCCAGAACCGATACGACGGTCAGGATCCCCACCGCACGTTTCGGCGGCGGGCCATTCGCCGGGCGTGCCGGCTGCTGGAGCGCTGCCTCGTACGCCTTGAGCAGCGCGCGCTTCTCGGCCGAGGGTTCAGGAGGCATCAGTCGACTCTCCGGCTGGCAGGGCGGCTTCGACTTCAGCGGGAAAGGTCCGGATATCGATCGGCTTGGTGATGTATCCGCTGAAGCCCGCGGCGATGGCGCGCTCACGGTCGCCACTCATGGCATGCGCCGTCAGCGCAATCACCCGCCTGCCACGGTGTGCCGAGTCGCGAATATCCTGCAGCAGCGCAAACCCGTCGCGGCCAGGGAGCTGGATATCCATGAGGATGAGGTCCGGCGCCGCGCGGTCGAGCGCCTCCAGCAGGGCCTCGCCACCGGAAAGCCCCACGACGTGGTGTCCACGCAGCGTGAGCAGGGTGGAGAACAGCTTCATGTTATCGGGGCTGTCCTCGACGATCAGGATGGTGGCCAGGCCGGGCTCCGTTGTTAGGGCGGCAGTCAATAACTACAATCCTGCCAGCCCATCGGCAACGCCGATGTCCCCTCGCACCCCTTCCGGCAGGCCTATGTTCGTCGGCGGCAGCGTTCGCGTCCCGGGCGACAAAAGTATCACGCATCGCGCGCTCATGCTCGCCGCACTCGCGGAAGGCGAGAGCCTGGTGCGTGGGGCGCTCACCTCGCTCGACGCCCGCTCCAGTGCCCGGGTGCTGCGCCAGCTCGGCGCCGGGATCTCGCCCCTGAGGCCAGCCGCCGAGGTGCGGGTCCTGGGGCGCGGCCGTCTGAGTCAACCCCGCGGCACGCTCGATTGCGGCAATGCCGGTACTGCTGCCCGCCTCATCACGGGGATCCTGGCCGCGCAGCCCCTGTCGGTTCGGCTCAGCGGGGACGCGTCACTCAGACGGCGCCCCATGCGCCGCATCACGATCCCGTTGAGCCAGATGGGCGCGCGCTTCGAGCCCGCCGAGCCCGACCGGCTGCCCTTCCGCCTCACCGGGGGACGCCTCAGCGCCTTGCGACATGATCTCCCGGTCTCCAGTGCCCAGGTGAAGAGTGCGCTGCTCCTCGCCGGCGCCTGCGGGGGCGTGAATGTCTCGCTTCATGAGCCGGGCGGGCTGTCGCGCGATCACACCGAGCGGATGCTGCGCGCGCTCGGCTTCGACGTAGCGACCACCGATGGCCGGATCGAGTTCACTGCGGGCGGGCAGTTCCGCCCATTCGAGTTCGACGTCCCGGCGGATCCCTCCTCGGCCGCGTT
>DASSHL010000024.1:0-8353 GCA_035692845.1 Gemmatimonadales bacterium | reverse complement strand
GTGCTCGCCATAGCTACGGCGCTCACCGTTTACTCGTTCGTCGTCTACATCTACCGCTATCGCCGCCTCATTTCCCAGCGCTGATCGGATCACGCTCTCGTGCACGTTGAACTGCTCACCATCGGCAACGAGCTGCTGCTCGGGCAGGTGATTGATACGAATGCCGCCGAGCTGGCCCGGACTCTCGCCGACGCCGGCATCCAGGTGCGCCATCGCTCGACCGTCGGCGACGACGTCGAGAGCATCGCGAGCGAAGTGCGCCAGGCGCTGGATCGAAGCGGCGCCGTCATCACCACCGGCGGCCTCGGCCCTACCCGGGACGACGTCAGCAGGCCGGCGGTGGCCGGTGTGCTGGGCCTGCCGCTCGAGTTCAGTGATGAAGTGTGGGGCCACATCCTTGAGCGTTATCAATTTTTCGGCCGTGTCCCGGCGGAAGCCAACCGGGTGCAGGCCGAAGTGCCGCACGGAGCGACGATTCTCCGGAACCGATGGGGCACTGCGCCGGGCCTCTGGATGGATGTCGCAGAGCCCGCGGGTGGCCTGGTCGTCATGCTGCCGGGCGTGCCCTACGAGATGCGCATGCTCACCGAGCATGAGCTGCTGCCTCGGCTGCGGCCGCGGGCGGCGGGCACGGTGGTGCGAAGCCGCACGGTCCGCACCGCGGGCGTCGCCGAGAGCACGCTGGCCGAGTCGATTGGCTACATCGAGCCCGAGATTGCTCCGCTCACGCTGGCCTACCTCCCCGGTGCTGATGGAGTGGATCTCCGGTTGACTGCGTGGCAGCTCGCTCCGCGCGAGGCCGACGACAGGCTGGAGGCCGCACTCTCCCTTGTGCGGGACCGCGTGCGCGACGCGAGTTATGGGGAAGGCGACACCGACCTCGCCGCGGTGGTGCTGGATGTAGCGCGCCGTCTCGGCATCACGCTGGCGGTCGCCGAGTCCTGCACCGGTGGACTGGTTGGGGGCCGGCTGACGGCGGTGCCCGGTGCCTCGGATGTCTTTCTTGGGGGTGTCGTCGCCTATGCCGATCCGGTCAAGGAAGCGGCACTTGGCGTCTCAGCGGAGTTGCTCCAGCGCGACGGTGCCGTCAGTGAGTCGGTGGCGCGCGCCATGGCGGAAGGCGTCCGCCGAAACTTCGGCGCGGGCCTGGCCGTCTCCATTACCGGCATTGCCGGGCCCAGCGGTGGCAGCAGTGCCAAGCCGGTGGGTACGGTCTGGTTTGCAACCGCCGATGGACAGGGGACCGCAGCGGCCAGGATGGTCTTCGGGGGCGGGCGGAACGAGGTGCGGGCCCGCGCCGCTCAGGCGGCGTTGCGGCTCCTCTTGCAGCGCCTGGCTGCCCCGTAATGGCCGGAGACGGCTCAGGGCGCTGTTATCTTTCAGGGACAGCACAACCACGAGGAGCATCGTGCAGCACGATCCCAGAAACGATCAGGCGAGCGCAGCCACCGCCCAGGATGACGTCGAGGCTGCCGGTCAGAATCTTCCCGTTGAGCCCGCCGAACAGGCGGTCCAGCGCATCGAGCGCGAGCTCAGCGAGGCGCGTGACCGGCACCTGCGGCTGGCGGCGGAATTCGATAATTACAAGAAGCGCATCGCCCGGGAGCGCACCGAACTTTTCGACCGCGCGCAGGCCACCTTCATCGGGCGCCTGGTCGAGGTGCTCGATGACCTGGACCGGCTCGTCGCCGAGGACAACCAGGCGACCGCGACCAGCTTTCGCGAGGCGGCCACGCTGATCGACCGCAAGCTCCGGAAGGAGCTGGAGGCCGCGGGCGTCGAGCGCGTCGACCCGGTGGGCCAGCCTTTCAACCCGGAATTTCACGAGGCGGTGTCCACTACGCCCGCGCCCTCGCCCGACCGGGCACATGCCGTGAGTGCGACCTTCCAGCCGGGTTACCTCTTCAAGGGGTCGCTGGTGCGCCCCGCGCGGGTGCAAGTCTATTCGGAGCAGGAGTCGGACTGACGTGGCCGCTAAGGACTTCTACCAGGTGCTCGGCGTGCCGGATTCAGCCAGCGCTGCCGACATCAAGAAGGCCTACCGCCGACTCGCCAAGCAGTACCATCCGGATGCCAATCCGGACAATCCGCAGGCCGCCGAGCGCTTCAAGGAAATCTCGGAGGCGCATGCGACCCTCTCCGACGCCGACAAGCGCAAGCACTACGACCAGATGCGCCGGCTGGGCGCATTCGAGCCGGGCGCGAGCCGCCGGGGTGCTGGCGCCGGTGCAGGCGGCGCCGGGGGCGCTGGGCCCGACTTCGACTTCAACGACATCAGCGGTTTCGGGCTGGGGGATATCTTCAGCTCGATCTTCGGCCGCGGCCGGCAGGAGCAGGCCCGCGGTGAGAGCCTCGAAGCGGTGGTCGAGATTCCCTTCCGCGTCGCAGCGATGGGGGGGAAGGTGCCCGTCACGCTGCCGGTGACGGAATCATGCCCCACTTGCCAGGGCAGCGGCGCCGCGCCGGGTGCGACGCTCTCCACCTGTCCCGAGTGCAGAGGTCGCGGCACTATCGCGTTCGGGCAAGGAAGCTTCACGGTCAACCGACCCTGCCCGCGCTGCCGGGGCCGGGGCAAGATTCCGTCGACGCCGTGCCCCACTTGTCACGGCGCCGGCGAAGTTCGCACCGAGAAGCGGGTGATGATCACCGTCCCGGCCGCCACCGAATCGGGCGCCAAGGTCCGGCTCAAGGGGCAGGGGCAGGCCGGGCCCGGCGGGGCGCCGGCCGGCGACCTGATCATCACGTTCCAGGTCCAGCCCGATCGCTTCTTTCATCGCGACGGACTCGACATTCTGTGCGAAGTCCCCATCAACATGGTGCAGGCCACTCTGGGCACGCGGCTCAAGGTGCGCACGCTCGATGGCAAGAAGGTGATCCTGCGGATTCCGCCCGGCACTCAGCCGGGTCGCAAGTTCCGCATCAAGGGGCAGGGCATCGAGAAGAACGGCCGGAAGGGTGATCAGCTGGTGGAGGTTACCGTGTCGCTGCCGGAAAAGCTCTCGCCCGAGGCGGAGGAAGCGCTGAAGCTGTTTGCGGAGAAGGCGGGCATTGGGGGCTGAAGGCTGACGCCTCGCTCAGCTTTCAGCCTTCAGCTTTCAGCCTTCAGCTTTCAGCCACCCATCAAACCAATCCAGCGCTACTCCCCACCAGAGCCTGCGGTTGCGTGGTTTGGTGACCCAGTGCCCTTCATCGGGGAAATACAGAAACTTGGCCGACACGCCGCGGAGCTTGGCGGCGGTGAAGGCCTGGAGGCCTTCGGACAAATCCACGCGGTAATCGTGCTGGCTGTGGACGATCAGCATCGGCGTCGTCCATTGCGTCACGTAATTCGCCGGTGACCACTTCTCCATGATGCTCCGTGCGGTGCCGGCGAGCTGGCTCCCGCCAAACTCCCAGGTTGGAAACCAGAGTTCCTCCGTACTGCCCGCCATCGACAGCGGGTTGAACACACCGTCATGCGCCATCAGGGCGCGGAAGCGATGCGTGTGTCCCGCCATCCAGTAGATCATGTAGCCGCCGTACGATGCTCCCGCCGCGCCCATGCGGAGCGAATCCACGTACGGCTGGCGCGCCATGTAGTCGAGCCCAGCCATCAGGTCATCGTAGGGCAGCCCACCCCAGTTGCGCGAGATGCTGTTGGTAAACTGCTGCCCGTAGCCGGTGGACCCATGGAAGTTCACCGCCGCCACGACATAGCCGCGTGAGGCAAAAAGCTGGTAGTTCCAGCGCTGGTTCCATTCGTCGAGCCAGGCACCTTGCGGGCCGCCATGCACCAGATACAGCAGGGGATAGCGCTTCGACGCATCGAAGTTGGGCGGCTTCACGATCCAGCCGGCGACCTGCTGGCCGAGCGCGCCCTGAAAGTGGAACGCTTCGGCCGGTTGCAGGGCCAGGCCCTGGAGTGCACGGTCGTTCAGGTGGGAGAGCTGGCGAAAGCTGCCGCCCGTCGTGTTCGCCCGCCAGATTTCCGGAGGCATGGTGCTGGTCTGCCGCACGAACACCATGAAGCTGCCGTCGGACGAGACCTGGACCTCATTGTTGACGCCGCCCGAAACGAGGAGCGTGGGGCGTCCGCTCGCAGCATCCACGCCGAAGATGCGTCCCTCGCCCGCATCCTGTGCCTCGGCGATGATCGTCCGGCTGTCGGGCGTCCAGCTGAACGCGCTGATGCTCCGGTCCCAGTCTTCGGTCAGCGCCTGGTGACGGCCGGTGGCTCGCTCGTAGAGCACAATCCGCTGCCGGTCGGATTCGAAGCCGGGGATGGTCTGGGCCAGGTAGGCGAGCCAGCGCCCATTGGGTGAATAGGCGGGGCTATGGTCGTTGGCGGGATTGGTGGTCACAGGCTGGCGGGCGCTGCCCTCGGGACTCATGACCCAGATATCGTTATTGGTGGAGGTCGCCACGACGGAATCGGCATTGTAAACCACGGCGAGCTCGGTGCCGAGCGCCGACAACGCGATATCGTGGCCGCCGAGTGCGATGGGCGGCACGTCGCGGTCAATCGGCGTGACGTCCCGCACCTTGCCGTCCGGGAGCGTAAGCCGGAACACATGGGTGCGGATCCCGGTCCGCCATTCATTCCAGTGACGATACATCAGCGAAGTCCAGATCTTCGCGTCCGTGGGATAAGCGCCATTGCGCCGGTCCACTTCCTGCACCCCGGGCCACTTGATGTCGCTGGTGAGGTAGATCGATTTCCCATCGGGAGACCACTGGAAGTCGTTAACCCCGGTGGCGATCGTGGTCAGCTTCTTTGGCGCCTCGCCTGCCGGGCCCGACCGCCAGATCTGGGCCCCGCCTTCCCGCGTGGAAATGAAGGCGAGCGCGGTGCCGTCCGGCATCCAGCGTGGCGCCCACTCGGTGCCGTCGCCATCGGTGATCTGCCGTGCGTCGCCACCCGATGCACCCACCACCCAGATCCGCGTGACATTGCTGTTCTTGTCGAGCGCCGGCTGCGACACCGTGAAGGCAACCCATCGGCCATCGGGCGAAATCTGCGGGTCGCTCGCCACGCGCAGTGCGAGGAGGTCATCCACCGTCATCGCGCGCCGCTGTGCGAGTGCGGCAGCCGGCCATGCGATAGCCAGAAGCAGAAGGAGCCGGACTGCTGGCCGGCTCTTCGAAACTGCGCGTCTGGTGACGGGATGAGTCATGAGGGGTCTCACGCGATGACGCCGCCACCAAGTACGCGGTCGTCCGTATCGTAGAGTACGCCCGACTGGCCCGGCGTGACGGCGCGGACCGGCTCGAGCAGCGAGAGTGCAACGCGATCGCGCGATACCGACTCGACGCGTGCGGGCACCGCGCGGGCGCGATAGCGGATCTGCACGAAGCAGGTGTCGCCCGGCGCGAGAGAGTCGGTGAGCCAGTTCACCTCATCGAGCGCCACGGTCCAGCCGGCCAGCTCATCCAGCCCACCCACGACGACCTCGCGTGAGGCGGGGCGGATGGCCACCACGTACCGTGGTTTCGCTGCGCCGCCCGGCAGGCCGCGCCGCTGGCCAATGGTGTAGCGGGCAAAGCCTTCATGCTCGCCAATCACCTCGCCGCTGGTGCTCACCAGCGGTCCCGGCGTGAGCGCCGGCGCATCAGCCGGCAGATGCTGCTCCAGCACTGCGACATAATCATCATCCGGCACGAAGCAGATCTCGACCGACTCGGGCTTCTCCGCCGTGACGAGGCCGAGCTGCCGGGCGAGCGCCCGTGTCTCGGGCTTGCTCATGCTGCCGACCGGCGTGAGCATGCGCGCCACCACGGCGCGGTCGATGCCCCAGAGAAAGTAGCTCTGGTCCTTGGCACGGTCGGTGCCGCGGTAGAGGGCGCCCTCTCTCGCAACGGCGTAGTGCCCGGTGGCGATGGCGTCACAGCCGAGCGCATCGGCGTGCGCCAGCAGGTCGCGAAACTTGGTGAACGAGTTGCAGCGCACGCAGGGGATCGGTGTGCGGCCTCGGCTGTATTCCTCGACGAAATTGCCGATCACGTCGTGCCCGAAGCGATCCTCGAGGTTCAGCACATAGTGGGGGATACCCAGGCGGTGGGCCACGTCCCGTGCGTCATTGATGGAATCGAGCGAGCAGCAGGGGCGGTCGGGCACGGTGTCGCCGTAGCAGAACAACTTCATGGTGGCGCCGATGACCTCATGGCCCTCCTCCACGAGCCGCGCCGCTGCGACCGAGCTGTCCACGCCGCCGCTCATGGCGACCAGCACCTTCTTACGCACGGCCCAGCACTCCTGCCAGCTTCCGCACCTTGCCCACCACGGCAGGGAACACCTCGGCGGCCCGATCGATGTCCCCCTGGGTGGTGTCGTGCCCGAAGCTGAACCGGATGGCACCGAGCGCCAGTTCGCGCGGGACGCCCAGGGCCACCAGCACGTGCGACGGCTCCATGGCGCCAGTGGAGCAGGCGCTCCCGCCCGAGACGGCGACGCCCGCGAGGTCCAGGTGCATGAGCAAGGCTTCGCTGTCGGCGCCGGGCACGCAGACACTGAGAATGTGCGCGGCCCGCGGCCCATGCTCTGCCGGCACCATCAGGTCCGGCACCACCGTGCGAAGCCGGGCCAGCAGCGAATCACGCAGCCCCGTAAGCCGAGCGCGCTCCGCGTCGAGCTCGGCCATGGCAAGCTTCGCAGCCGTGGCGAGCGCCACCGCGCCCGCCACGTTCTCAGTGCCGGGGCGGATGCCGAACTGCTGCCCGCCGCCGTGGATGATGGCCTCGACACCCTTGCGATCGCGCACGATGAAGGCGCCGATGCCCTTGGGTGCGCCGATCTTGTGGCCGGAGATGGTGATGAAGGTGCAGTCGGCGTCCTTGAGCGACACCGGGATCTTGCCGAAGGCCTGTACGGCGTCCGAATGGACCCGCACGCCAGCGTCGCAACATCGCGCTGCGATGTCAGCGATTGGCTGGACGACGCCCGTTTCGTTGTTCACCCACATGACGGACACGACCGCGGGATGCTCCGCGAGGGCGCGTGCCAGGGCATCCTGCTCCAGCACACCATCCGCTCCCACGGGCAGGATCACTTCGGTCCCGCCAAGGTGAGCCACATGGTGAGCGGCGGCGAGGATGGCCTTGTGCTCGATGGCCGACACGCAGACGCACATCGGATCCCCGCGGTCGCGAGCAGCGAGTGCCGAACCTACCACGGCGAGGTTGTCGGCCTCGGTGCCGCCTGACGTGAAGATGACCTGATTGGGCTCGGCGTCCACGCACGCCGCCACGTCGCGCCGGGCCTGCTCCAGTCCCGCCCGCGCAGCGCGGCCGAACCGGTGCCCGCTCGACGGGTTGCCAAAGGTCTCATGTCCCAGATACGGGAGCATCGCCTCCAGCACTTCCGGGCGCACCGGCGTGGTGGCGGCATAGTCGAGGTAGATGGGAGTGGGCATGGAGGGAAGATAATTAGGGATCAGGGGTTAGGGGCTAGGGATCAGGGTTGGCAGACGAGCGCCCGTCCTTCCGCCCTGATCCCTAACCCCTGGTCCCTAGTCCCTAGATGCTCCTCACCTCCAGCGTCACCACGTCATCCACGAGCACCGTCTCGTGGGTGAAGAAGGGTTCGCCATGGGCCCGGCGGATAAGGGAGCCGTAGTGACGGCTCTTGGTCTCCACCAGCGAGTAGAGGTCCTGGCCGGTCGGGAAGATTTCGCCCGCCGCCTCGGCGCCGTCGAACTGGCTCGCGTAGCAGCGCACTGCTGCCATCTTGCGGTCGAACTGCTCGCTCACGTCCACCACGAAGGTGGGTTTCACCGGGTCCTCACGATACGCCAGCGCATAGAGAATCTTGGCCGGCCGGTGGGGCGCGCCGCCAGCGTCGTACCTCTTCAGTCCGGCAAGGAAACAGGCGTCACGCGCGAGCTCGGAGGCGATCCGGTGATCCGGATGGCGGCCAATCGGGAAGGGAAGGATCACCGCCTTCGGCTGGAAGTGCCGGATGGCCTCAACCACGACCCGCCGCATCGCATCAGTGTTGGCGAGGTGCGCATCAGGCAATTCCGCGTTGCGCCTCTCTGCCACGCCCATCACCTGGGCTGCTCGCTCCGCTTCCTCGGCCCGAAGGTCCGCACTGCCACGGGTACCGGTCTCGCCGGCGGTGAGATCGAGGATTCCTGTGGTGTAGCCCTGGTCCGCGGCACGAATCAGCGTCCCGCCGCAGGTGAGTTCCACATCATCCCGATGGGCGGCGATGGCAAGGAGATCGGTAGGCATGGGTGGCAAGATGGGCAGGATGGGCTGGATGGGCTAGATGGGCGGGTGATTACTGGAGGGGCAGGATGGGCTGGATGGACGGGTGATGTCGAGCCCGCTTCGGCCCGCCCATCCCGCCCATCCCGCCCATCCCGCCCATCCCGTC
>DASSHL010000023.1:0-3011 GCA_035692845.1 Gemmatimonadales bacterium | reverse complement strand
CCGGCGGAGGGCGGCGCCTCTTCGAAACCAGCCGCTACACACCTGCGCCACGTGCGACACGGAAGGCTGCCTGAGAACTGTTGCAGAAGAGGATCCGCTGCGCCGCTGAACAGGGCGGCAGGCGGATGCGCCGACAATGATCTTTACCCACGACTCTGACCATTTCGAGATTGCTCCTTCCGCCCGGGCGCCTGAGGAGGTGCCCGAGACAGCGTACGACGATATGTTGTTTGACGTGGGCGTTCGCTGCATGGGCTTCACCGGCGCGGATCATGTCTGGGTTTCGCCCAATGACTGGCAGTCGTTCGTTCAGGCCTTTCGCGAACTCGAGCAGCGTCGGCGTGGCGCTGCGGAGCTGCTGGGCGTCGTCCCTGAAGAGTTCCGGCTCCGGTTTCAGGTGTACGACCTGGCAGGCCACGTCTGGCTGCAGGGACACATGCTTCGTCCGTCATGGCTGCCGGGCCGGAGTGTGCGCCTCGACTTCCACCTCGAGGTGGACGCAGGCATGCTGCCGGCCGCCCTCAGGGAATTTCAGTTGGTGCGGCACGCCACCTAACCCGCGCCGACGTGCAGCTCTCGCTGTCTGCCCAGGAATCCACCATGACTCGTGTGCGCGTCCACAACTTCACGATCTCGCTCGACGGCTACGGCGCCGGGCCGCGCCAGACGCGTGAGGAGCCCCTCGGCGTCGGTGGCGAGGAGCTCCATGAATGGTACTTCCCTACCCGCACCTTCCAGCGCATGACGGGAAAGCCCGGTGGGACCACCGGCACGGATGACGAGTTCGCGTCACGATTCGGCGAGGGAATCGGCGCCTGGATAATGGGACGCAACATGTTCGGCCCCGTGCGCGGCCCCTGGCCGGATGACACCTGGCGCGGCTGGTGGGGCAAGAACCCACCGTACCACGGGCCGGTGTTCGTGCTGACCCATCACCGGCGCGAGCCGGCCGAGATGGAAGGCGGCACTGTCTTCCACTTCGTGACCGGCGGCATTCACGAGGCGATGGAGCGCGCGGTCGAGGCGGCAGGTGGCAAGGACGTGCAGATCGGCGGCGGTGTCTCCACGGTGCGCCAGTACCTCGAGGCCCAACTCATTAACGAACTGCATGTAGCCATCGCGCCGAGACTGCTGGGCTCCGGCGAGCATCTGTTCTACGGGCTGGACCTCCCGGCCTTGGGCTACGAGTGTACCACGCACGTGCCGACCGAAGCGGCTACTCATATCGTGCTGACTCGGCGCCGGTGACTTGAGACCACGGAGCGGGTCATGGACGAGAGGCTCATGGCATTGGCGATCGGTTTGGCCTGCACGGCCTGCAGCCAGCCGCTGCTCCATCCTGCTCCCTGGCAACCCTTCCTGACCGCACCCGGCGCCGCGCTTGGCCGAGTCTGGACCGATCCGACACCACCTCGGCGCGCCGAACTCTGGGTCAACGTGCCCGCGAGCGAGCCGTTTTCCGATTCACTGCTGATTCGTGACTTCCAGCGGTGGACACCTGACGTCCACCTGTCTCGCGACTCCGCGGCTGGGACTCGGCCGCCTGGCAAGTACTATCTTCGGCTCGATATCCGCCGGACCCGCACGTGCCCATTGAAAAGCGATCGATGTGAGGCCTCGCTGCGTGCCGCGCCGACAACGGTGGCGTATGCAGTGACATCGGAGAGCTGCGCCGCGTGGCCCTGCCACGCAGGTCAGGTCGTGACCGTGCGCGACTCGGTCGGTGTCTGGCTCCCGGCCGATGATGTCGTGAGCTGGACAGAGTAGCATGCTCATGTGCAGTACCACAGGCCGTACACCCCCTCGCCTCACGGAGGCATCGTATGAACACGACGCCAGGATGGTTCAAGGTTGTCGCGGTCGTGGCCCTGCTCTGGAATCTGCTCGGCTGTTTCGCCTTCGCCACCGACCTCAGCATGTCTCCTGAGAACATCGCGAGGATGTCGCCGTCGCAGCAGGAGCTCTACAACGCGCGTCCCGGCTGGGCGCTCGCCGCTACCGGCCTCGCGGTCATCGCTGGCGCACTCGGCTCCATCGGACTCCTGCTCCGGAAGAAGTGGGCAGTGCCCCTGTTCTTGCTGTCGCTGATCGGCATCATTGTCCAGGATTTCGGGCTGTTCGTCCTGGCTGGCGGCGCCACTCGGGCTGGCCCCGTGCCACTCGTGCTGCAGACCCTCGTGCTGCTCTTTGCCATCTGGCTGCTGGTGCTAAGCCGCAAGGGCGTGGCGCGCGGCTGGCTGACGTGACACGCTGATGGATGACAGAAGGGGGTTGGCGCCGGCCGTGCTCACCAGCGCCTTGCTGCGTGAGCAGTGTCAGCCAACTCTCGCCGCTCCTGGTGTGTCCAACGGGTAGCCCGCTGACCCTGACCCATGCGCCTGGTTGGATGACATGCGACATCTCGCACTCTGCATTCTGGCCGCCCTGATCGCGGGCTCCGGCTGTACCCATCCTGTCGCGGATATCGTGACGTCAAGGGATTCGCTGGCCACAGTGCGCCGTGAACTCGGTGCGCGGTACGCGGAAAATGAGGCCGGCTTCTTTGCCCGGGACCCGGACCGCGTCATGCGCCTCCGGCATCCGGCCTTCCATACTATCACGCCGGATGGAACGGTATCGAATCGTGAGCAGATGTACGAGCGCACCCGGATGTTCATCGCCCGCGTCGAGCGATTCGACTCCCTCTCGGAGATGATCAGCGGTCTCGTGCTGGCGGGCGATACGGCGCATGCCATTGTCGACCAGCGTACAGTGCGCCAGCAGCGCTTCCCGGACAGATCGCTGCATGAAGTCCGGACGTCGGTAGCGCAGCGGGAGTCCTGGATCATGACAGCGCAAGGGTGGCTCCTCTGGCGGGTCGATCAGATCCAGCCCGGCGAGACGCTGGTGGACGGGCAGCCAAGGCAGTAGCAATACCCGGCGTTCTACTGCCAGCCGGTCTCGCATCTCCGACGAATCGCGGTGCCGCCGTGTTGCGCGGTCTGCGTCCGCGCTCCTTATTTGACCCGGTT
>DASSHL010000022.1:0-3986 GCA_035692845.1 Gemmatimonadales bacterium | reverse complement strand
CGGGATCGCCGATGATGCCGTCGCGCTGCTCACCGTGGGAAGCCGCTACAAGTACATCCCGGACGGGAAGTACGACTTCTTCCGTACGATGGGGAAGATCCTGGCAGCCAATGTGCGCGCCATCCTGCTGGTCGTCGGTTTCGTCCGCGCCGACGTGTCGGGCCATCCGTCGGTAGTGAAGTGGGGTGACCGGATCCGGTTCTTTGGTCAACGCCCGGAGCTCGCCGCCTTTCACGGCGCCGCCGATTTATATCTCGATGCATTTCCCTATTCATCATTCACGGCCGTGCTCGAGGCCGCGGCGGCGGGTGTGTGCCCGGTACTGATGTACGACCCCGTTCCCCAGCAGTATGTAGCCGATGACCCTGGATTCCGAAGGATTTCTCACCAGTGTGACGAGGCCTCCTACCTCGCGCATGTCCAGCAACTGCTCGACGACCGGGCGCTCCGCCACGCACTGGCTGCCGATACCGCGAGTGAGGTGAGCAGGCACCATCGTGGGCAGGCATGGATGACCCAGCTGGCCTCCATTTACGCGGCACTGGATGAGGCGGGCCACCATGCGCTTCGACTGCCTGCCACGGAGCCACAGTTCGAACGCGCTGACGTTGACCGATTGGAGTGGGATCGCGTAATCCGGGGAGCGCTTCCGCTCGGTGCGCTCGGGCTTGGGGGCATGGATGGCTGTCGCGATCTCGTCACTCTCGCCATGAACTCCATCCGACGGGGTGAGACGCGAATCCGACGGTCGCATGTGCGTGCCTGGCTGGGCGCTGGCCGCCGAGTGATGGGATTCGGTGATCTATGAGGATCGTGTTCGTTGTCGGGTCGTTCGAGCTGTTTCCCAGCACCGCCGTTCGGGTTCGTGAGTATTACGCGCCGCTCCGGCAGCGTGGCTTCGAGCCAGTCGAGGTGCCCTACACCAGCGTAGCGCGCGAGCGCATGCACGCTCGCTGGATCACCGGCGCTCGACGGATTCGGCCGCGGCTGCTCCGGGAACTGGCTCGAGGCGCCTTGTACCTCTGGCGGCGCGCTGCGGAAGCCTGGTGCATGTGGCGCGTCATGCGAGAACTACCGCAGGCGGACGCCGTCTTCATCCAGTGGGTCCTGCCCCCTGCCTCGTTTGTGCGCCGGCTTCGAAACCGCGGGACTCGGGTCATTTACGATTTTGACGACGCGGTTTTCCTGCCGCACCCCAAGCGCGCTCGGGCAATGGTCACGAACGCCTGGCGTGTTTGCGCCGGCAGTCACTTCAACCTCGACTATGCGCTCGGGCTCAATGCCGCCAGTGCGCTGGTGCCGAGCTCTGTCCCGGTCGAGCGATACAACCCGGCGAGGGAGCGGCGCGCCGCGAGCAAGTCGGTCCGAATCGGCTGGATCGGCAGCCCCTGGACGCTGCCATACCTGGCGTCGCTCACTGGGTCGCTTCGGGCGCTCGCAGACCGCGGCCTGCCAGTCTCCCTGCTGATCGTGGGAGCCGGGACGCGGACGGACCTGATACCGGACTACGGCAAGCTGCCGGTAGAGCTGGTCCCTGACTACTCGGGCGCCGATCTGCCGGGTCTCGTGGCTCGCATGGATGTAGGGCTGATGCCACTGCACGACGGTCCATGGGAGCGTGGCAAGTGTGCCATGAAGGCGCTCGTCTACATGGCGGGCGGATGCCCGGCGGTGTGCAGCCCGGTGGGGGAGACCAACTTCGTCATTGAAGACCGGCGTACCGGGTTTCTTGCGCGCACTCCGGAGGAGTGGGAAGCGGTTCTCGCGGAACTCGCCGTGGATGACACCCTTCGAACCGAAGTCGGTGCTCGCGGCCGTGAGGTCGTTGTCGAGCGGTATTCGACCAAGGTCTGCTTCGAAATGCTCTACGCGCATGCATTGGCGCCGCTGGCTGCGGAAGCCGCGCGGCGCGCCGGAGTGCGAGCCAGATGCCACCCGGCATGATTCTCGCTCACAATGGACGTTCGGTGATGAATGTGGTTTCGAGTCCGCCAGCCGCGGGGCTGTTCTGCTGCAGGGCCGGTCGCCTCTGGTCGCGTCCGGATCACCGTGACTGACGGCAATGCCCCAACCCGAGAGCACGTGAGCACCCAGACGAAGATTGCCCTGTGCTATGGCACCAGGCCTCAGACAATCAAAGCGAGTGTGCTGCGGACCGCACTCAGCCAGGTTGCTCCGGTCGTTTCCATCGATTCCGGCCAGCACTACGACTTCGCGCTCAGCGGGCTTCTCTATGAGGAGCTGGGCGTGCCGCCGGCAGACTACTATCTGGAAGTTGGTTCGGGCCTTCACGGCGCGCAAACCGCCAAGGTGCTGGAGCGATCAGAAGCCCTCTTGCGGACGGTAGGACCCGGCGCCGTTGTTGTCATCGGCGATACCAATTCGACCTTGGGCATGGGCCTGGCGGCTGCGAAGCTGAGGCTCCCGGTCGTGCATGTGGAGGCTGGCCTTCGCGCTGTGGATCGTCAGATGGCCGAGGAGCTGAATCGTCGACTCGTAGATGCTCTGTCGGACGTTCTTTGTACGCCCTCCGAACGAGCCAGTACTGCGCTTCGCCATGAAGGAGTGGGCGGTCACATCGTGCTCACAGGCGATGTGGCCCGCGATGTACTGCTTCGAGCGGTGCGGCAGCTTCCCGCGCCAGCGCAGGCACCCCGTTTCGCCCTCGTGACCCTGCATCGCGCGGAGCTCGTGGATGATGAGCGGCAATTGCGGCGGGTTGTGTCGGTGATCGAGCGGCTTCCTCTCGAGGTGCGATGGCCAGTGCATCCGCGGACCAGGGCGGCGATGGAGCGTGCGGGAATTCCAGGCGCTTCAGGGCGCAGGCTGAAGCTGGGCGAGCCGGTTGGCTACCTTGATGCAATCCGATTGATTCGAGATGCTTCCGTAGTCATCACGGACTCAGGCGGTGTCCAGCGGGAGGCATACTGGCTGGGGACGCCCTGTATCACGCTCCGGGGCGAGACTGAGTGGGCCGAGACGGTCGCCTCGGGCGCAAACAAGCTGCTATCGCCGGAGGCGGTCGAGGAACTGCCAGTGCTAGTTCAGCAGGTGATCGACGACCAGCGGCCAGACTGGCCACGGGATGCTTATGGCGAGGGCGACGCTGCAATCCGGGTGGCGGCGACCGTGCGCGACATCGTGCTAGCGGCGCCCAGCTCGCCCACCTGACTCACATTGCAATCCACCACCCTGATCATTGGTGCCGGCGTGATCGGGCTCGCCGTGGCGCGGGAACTGGCGGCGGCCGGGCGCGACGTGGTGGTGCTCGAACGGCACGCCGGCCCCGGCATGGAAACGAGCAGCCGCAACAGCGAAGTCATCCACGCCGGGATTTACTACCCTCCTGGGACCCTCAAGGCGCGACTGTGCGCCCCCGCCAGCATGGAGCTGTTCGCCTGGTGCGAAGCGCACCGCGTGGCTTGCCGGCGCATCGGGAAATTCATCGTCGCGACCAGCCCGGACGAGGAACCCGAGCTCGCGCGGCTGCTTGAACTCGGCGCCGTCAATGGCGTGGCGGGCCTGCGCTATGCCTCGGCCGGCGAACTCGCCCGGGAGGAGCCCGACGTCCGCGCGACGGCCGCCCTCTGGTCGCCCGGTACCGGCATCGTGGACACGCACGGACTGGTATCGAGCCTCGAGCAGGCCGCACTCGACCACGGTGCCATCGTCGCGTACGGCCATGCGTACGCCAGTGCCGAACTGGCGGGAGGCCGCTACGCTGTCCGATGCACCGACGCGACGGGTGCTGAGACCGTCATCGAGGCTGGCACAGTCGTCAACTGCGCCGGCCTCGATGCTGACGAAATCGCGGCTGGCATGGGTATTGACATAGATGCCGCCCAGTACCGGCAGGTGTTCGTGAAGGGTTGCTACTTCCGGTTGCGAGAGGGGTCCGAGGTTCGCCCACGCCATCTGGTCTACCCCGTGCCCAATCCTGCCCTGACCGGCCTCGGCGTGCACGTAACCGTGGACCTCGCTGGTGG
>DASSHL010000021.1:0-2610 GCA_035692845.1 Gemmatimonadales bacterium | reverse complement strand
TGCGAGAGCACCAGTGTCTTCACGCCGGCGGCCGCCGCCACGCGTCCGCAGTCCTCGGCACTCGTATGGCTCGCGAGCAGGTGTTGCCGGAGCGGCTCGGCGTTGGCGCGGCCCTTCACCATCTTCTCCACCGCCTCTGGATAGAACGCCTCGTGCACCAGCACGTCGGCGCCGCGTGCCAGCTGCACGACGGCATCCGAGCGAGCGGTGTCACCCGAAAAGACGATGCTGCGATCTGCTGCGTCGAAACGGTAGGCATAGGCAACAGGCACCATGGGGTGCTGCACCAATGCCGCCGTCACCCGGACGTTCTCATCCTGCATGACCAGCCCCGGCTGGGCGATGTCATGCGCGTGGACCAACTGGCCGAGCGGTGGCCGGCCTTCGTCCACCACGCGCACGTCGATATCCGGCTTGCTCATTTCCAGGAAGAGCTCGGTGATGCGCGCAAGCGGTGGCGGGCCCCAGCTGTCCACCCGATGCGCCAAGCCGCTGGCCCAGAAGAGCAGCAGCAGGTTGCCGTAGTCGGCGTTGTGGTCCGAGTGATGATGGGTGATGAAGATGTGGCGCAGTGCCTGGAACGGCACACCCGCGAGCACAAGCTGGCGCGCAACGCCGTCACCGCAGTCGATCACGTACGCCGCATCGCCGGCCAGAATGACTTGCGCCGGCCCGGAGCGCGTGCGCTTGGGTGTGGGACCACCGGCGGTGCCGAGGAGGATGAGCCGGGTACGGGGCTGGGGTGGCTGAAGGGAAATCGGGATGCCAGCCGCCAGCGCCAGCGCGCCCAGGGTGGCCACGAATTCACGTCGCTCCACAAGTGGTCGCGGGTCGCGGGTCATGGGTCGAGAGTCGTGGGTCGCTGGCTGCTCGCTGCTGGTCGTCACCGGCTTTCCGCTTTCAGTCCTCAGCGCATAGCTCACAGCGCCTCCCGCCTCACGAGTCTCGCGTCCCGAATGGCCACGCCACATATCTCCCCTTCCGCGCCACGTGCCACCAGATGCTGCCGAAGTAGACGGCGAGGACGCCCAGGAGCACAGTGCCCCACTGATGCGCAGGTATACCCAGAATCACTGCCGCGATGCCAGCGACAATCCAGATGACGCCGATGACGCCGGCGACGATGCGGGAGAGGGGACTGATCGCCTGTCGCATGGGCTCAGGAATCAGGGCTGAGGGCTGGGAGCTGAGGGCTGAGGGCTGAGGGAGATTACGACCGACGTGCCCTGGCGTCCAGAGAACGCGCGGCCCGCAACTCGGCACCCTCGACCCATGACCCGGCGAGCGCTAATATGTAGCTCTCCCCTCCTCGAGGCATCCATGCGTCGCTGTGTGCTCACTTGCGTCCTGTTCCTGCTTGCCGCAGCACCGCTGCGGGCGCAGGGGCTCCGCGACATTGTGTCACAGCTGTTCATCTTCGGTGAGGGCGAGGAGCCACTCTTCCTGGGCGGGACCGGCAGCGCGAACAATCCCGAAACCATCCGCCTTCATGGTGACCACTTCGTGCCGGCCGCGGTGGCAAGCAACGGCTCGGTCATCAGCTTTCTCACCAATGCGGTCGGCGGGAGCGTGGGAAGCTTGCCCATCACCGCCGCGAGTGGCGGGTCCACGTTCCGCTTCGAGGGCGGCGTGCCGGTCCGCACATCGCTCTCCGCGGGTCCGGTCTTCGGTGAACGGGCCCAGACGCTGGGACGCGGACGTATGCTGCTGGCCGTCCATCGTTCGGGCGCCCATTTCCGCACGCTCCGCGGGGTGGACCTGAGCAACCTCGAGTTCACCTTCACGCACGCGAACTCGGACTTTCCCGGCTGCGACTCGATTGCCGGCGGCGACTGCTCCAAGCTGGGGATTCCGGAGCTGGAGAATGCCACCATCGATCTCCGGCTCGACCTCGATGTGGACCTCACCGTGACGTCGTTTGTCGCCACCTACGGGCTGACCGACCGGATCGACTTCGGTGTCGTGCTACCGGTGGTAACCACGTCCATCCATGGCCAGAGCGAAGCCCAGATCGAACCGTTTGGTGGCGGACAGGCGGTGCACTTCTTCGCGGGCACGCCGGACAATCCGGTGCTCACCGCCTCACGCTTCGTCGACGGATCGGCCACGGGCCTGGGTGATGTCGCTGCGCGCGTCAAGATCAAGCTGCGCGAATCGATGCCGCTGGCCGTGGGCATCCTGGCCGAAGGCCGCTTCCCCACCGGTGACGAAGATGACCTGCTCGGTGCCGGCAGCTTTGCCGGACGCGGCCTGCTCATCGCCTCGGGCCGCTTCGGCGCCTTCTCGCCGCATGGCAATGTCGGCTACACCTACCGCGGCGGAAAGAGTGACACGGACGCACTGCTCGCCACAGCAGGTTTCGATCAGCTGCTGGCGCCATGGGCCACGCTGGCCGTGGACCTGATCTCGGAATTCCAGGTCGGGCGCAGCGACGTGCGGGTACCGCAGGACGTGGTGATCGAGGCACCCTTCCGCCGGGTGGTCCATACCTCGAACCTGCCCGACCGGCGCGACGACCTGATCAATGGCTCGATGGGCATGAAGTTCACGACCCAGCAGGGACTGACGTTCATCGCGAATGCGGAGTGGCCGCTCAATCGTGGCGGCCTC
>DASSHL010000020.1:0-6697 GCA_035692845.1 Gemmatimonadales bacterium | reverse complement strand
GCATGCAAGCGTCCCTCGTCAAGGGAGAGCGGCGGAGCGGTCGGCCGCACCACCCGACGAGCGCGCCGCCGACCAGTGACCGGACACGGCTACCTGACTCCCCGGTTCGACGCGAATCGTCCCGCTCATGGCATCTTCCTGCGCCTTCCCTTCGAGGACGAAGGGATAGTAGCCGGCGCCGGGCAGGCCGAGTCCCAGCGCGATGGACTCTCCGTCGAGCGTCCCACGGACCACCTGCCGCCCGGGCCACGCCCCATCGTCCGTACAGGCGAGCGACCCGCCGGTGACTTCGCCGGTGACGGGCGGTCCTGCGGCCTCTATTCGCAGGAGCGCGCCCGTGACGGTGCACGTTCCGCTTCCCGCCGTCATGGTGAGATCGAGAGTCCAGTCACCGACCGGGTCGATCGGCTGTATCGGCTCGGCGCTGCACGCGAGGGCGGACCAGACGAGCAGGCAACCGGCCAGTTTGGCCTTCGAAGGACGCATGCAGGGTTCCTCGGGCTCAGCCGTGCACGGACGCTTCGACGGCGGCGCAGTGATCGTCGCGTTTGATCAGGGAGCGAACGTGGTCTGGCCGATGACCTGACCGTCCTCGTGCTCCGGACCGGTGAAGCGGAACACGGTCAGCTGATACTCATGCCCCGGCTGCAGCGGGGCGGCAGGGAGGAGCTTCCTGGTCGCTCCCGGCGGCATGGTCCCGTACCGCACCGGCGGGACAATCGCGTTGCTGCTGTCCGAGAGCACGCCCCACTGGTCGCCCGTGCCGGTCGGGTCCTCCACGAGCACCAGAAAGAGGCGGCACGCCGGCGACCAACTGATCGCCGGCGTGGCTCCGGCTCCGACCGAGAGGCTGACCGCGCCCGTGCACTCGGGCAGGGTGTCGGGATCGTTCCCGTCGCTGCACCCCGCCGTCAGGCCGGCCGCCACCATGAGCGCGGGCCAGCGGGGAATCCGATGGGCGACGGGCATGGATGCTCCCGGGACGAAGTGATTCGAGCTCCGAGCATTACCCGCTTCAATAATGCTGAACCCTGCCAGGGATGCGCCAGCGGCCGTTATCCCGGTGGTCGACCTCGGACTACAGCCACCGATGGACCGCCGCCCTGTAGGACGAGTACTCGGACGGAAACCGGGCCTGGAGAAAGCGTTCCTCTCTCGGGATGACCACCAGCGCCATGAGCGCAACGGCGGGCACGAGCGTGATCAGCAATCCGAGACCATTCACCCAGACCGCGAGTCCGAGCTGGAAGAGCGTGAAGGCGAGGTAGATGGGATTCCGGCTGAAGCGGTACGGCCCCGTCCGGACGATCGCCGTGGTGGGTCGGTTGCCCGGGACGGGGGTGCCGGCAGCGCGGAAGGTCCGGCCGGCACTGACGAACAGCCCGATGGCGAGGACGGTCAGGACCGCGCCAAGCGGTGTGCTCAGCGAAGCGGGGACGAACCGTGCCGGCCAGGCGAGATGGAGCGCCAGGCCGAGCGCGATCGAGACCAGATACACCAATGGGGGACGGACCAGCCCGGGATTCGCCGTGTCAATGCTCATCTCGCCACGAACCTGGCGGATCCGGCGGCGAGCAGCGCGGGCGAGGGCTCTCCAGGGATCGCGTCGAATCGCCAGCGGCGCACCACCACCTCGTACTCGGCGCCCGCAACCAGCGGCGAGGCCGGGATTACCGTTCTGCCCTCGGACGGAAGCTTCCCGTAGCGAATGCCCGAGGCCAGCGGATTCTTCAACTCGGTGCGACTCAGGATGCTCCAGCCGCCCGAGGCCGATCCGGTGGGCCTGACCTCCAGTCCCGCCACGCCACAGGTGGGGTTCCAGGTGAAGACGGGCGCAGGGTCGGCCGTGACCGAGACGACCAGGGCCTGGCCATCGGGACACTCGACGATCGGCGATGGCTCGAGCCCGCCGGAGCATGCCAGTGCCACGAGCGCCGCCAATGAACGGACACCGGTCCACGTCGCGGGTCGTCGCTCATTCACCGTGCTGGCCCGCAGGCGTTCCGTCGGACCAATTTGAGACCCCGACCAGGAACACGAGCATCGGCGGCAAGCCTTTCACCTGCGCGGCTTCCGCCGGCGAGAAGAACCAATAGGGACTGGCCAGGACCGGTGAGCCCGCCGCGTTGGCACCCCAGTCCTCGCTGTTGCTGACGTCCGTGTAGAACATGACATGCGATCCGTTGTGGCCGTCCTGGTCGGTGAGATAGGCCGATGGCGCCATCATGTACGCCATCGCACCGCTCTCGAGGTTCGGCAATCGCTTGTTCGCGAACGCCGTCCTGAGTGCCGACAGGATCTCCGGCGTGGAACGACCGGCCATCACCATCCTGGTGCGCAGATCGGCGATCGGCAGAATCGAACGTGCGGCCTGGGGATTCAGACAGCCGGCGGCCCTGACCTTCGGGTTCCAGAGCTCGGGCCAGTCGAACGGTCCCGTCCAGCCGCGATCCACCATGCAGACGAACCCGTTCCTGCCCTCGACCGCTGTCTCGTAGCCCTTGCGTCCCAGCACCAGGATCGTCGCGTCGCGGGAGATGGACTCCGGCGCCGCACTGCGCGCCAGGGCGATCTCCGCGCCCCGATCCGGCATGAGGTATTCGTCGATCGAGGCCATCGCCGGATAAGGGGCCTTGGCATCCTGTGCCACAGCCTGGCGCGCCGCGCCCAGCACGGGAAGCAGCGCGACGCTCGCGAAGACGAACGCGCCAACCTTGTCGTGACGCATGATGCTCTCCGGTTCGGTTCGGCGCGACGCTCAGTTCTCTTCGGGGGCCGGATTGAAGAAGATCTCCCGCACCTCGACCGGCATTCGGAACACCTTGGCGCCTCTGCGCGCCCATGCCAGGGCCTCGTCGAGGTCCGCGGTTTCCACGATCGTGATGCCGCCCACCAGCTCCTTGGTTTCCAGGTACGGTCCGTCGGTGACGAGCACTTCGCCGTTGGGCTGGGCTCGCAAGGTGTGGGCGGAGCCCAGGCCCCCGGCGAACCTCCGGACCCCGGCCGCGACCATTTCGCGATTGAGCGCGTGGATCTCCTCCACGCTCGCTTCGTCCTGGGTGGACGGGTCGAAGTCGTCGGGCAGGTACCCGGCAATCAGATAGTGCGGCATGTCGTCTCCTGGAATGGGCTTCGGCCGGGCCAGGGTGCCCGGCCCTCATTGTAGCGTCGAACGGCGAGCCCGGAATTCGACAGGGCGGTCCAGTACACCCCCTCGCCGGCCGGGGGCTGCTGTCGCGTTTCGGGAGCCGGGACCCGCTCCGCGCGTCGCGACGCCGCATCGAGGCGGACGTCGGGTGGGCTGTGCTCCATGACGGTCGCGAAGCGGCCGCTGCGGAGGACTGGGCTTCCCGGGTTATATCGTCAAGCCCGACGCATCCTTCTCGTTCACCTCGAAGTATTCGTTCGAGCTGAACGTGCCCACCGTGGATTCAACGAGGTCCTTCACGGACGCCACCGAAGGCGCTTGCCACAGACATACGGCCTTCTTTCCGTCACTGCTCGGGAGGATTGAATGCAGCTTCATGCCCGGGGGAAAGCTCGTGACTCCCTTGACAATCTCCCAGAACTTGGCCGGCGAAGTGATGCTGTGTTGAATGATGACGTACATGGTGGGTTCCTCCGTCCATTGGGACACGCGCCCGATCCGGTTCGTGAGGCGGGAGCGCGACTAACCTACTGGGTATCGAGCAGGGCACAAGAAGAGATTCCTCAGGATGGAAATGCTCCACGGGCAGCGGTGGCTGCACGAGCGATTTCTACCGGTTCCTGGTCAACACCCAGCGAAGTGTCTCGCCACCCAAGAGGCGTGTGCCTGTCAACTCATCACGAGCGGCAGTGAGGTCCTCGTCGTGATCACCCTCCGTACCCGTGCCCGGCAGCAGGAGCCGGCCGGCTGTGGCGCCATGCGACGTCAGGGTGACCTGCACGGATGCGCCCGAGCTGAGAAGATCGACGATCCCCGACGAGCTCGTAAGCGTGAAGGAACTGGCCGAGTAGCTCCCGGATACCTGCTCGACCGTGGGGTTGAAGCTGTCGTCATCACCGCACGCGACCAGGAAGAGCGCAATCGCGAGCGCGGCAGATCGCCGGGACCAACTGGGCATGCAGCCTCCACGGCAGAGAAACTCTGAGGTCGTGGTACTTCGCATCGCTGCAGGCGCTCTGGGCCGCGCCCACACAAAGCAACGCTTCCGCAACGGGGCCGTCGCCCGCCATGTCGCCGGGGTTCGCCACCGAAGCGGCCGTTCCCGTCGCTTTGGGCCCAAGCCAGGACCAGGCTTCAGCGGCGATTGCTATCCGGCGCGTCGCGGGATTCAGCAGGAACGTAGGTCAACCTGATCACATCCTCGCCGATCCGGTCATTCGTCATAAGGTGGAGCCGCGGCCGGGGTCCCGCGAAAAATGGTTTGCCGTGACCAAGCACGACGGGGTGCAGATAGATTCGATACTCATCGATCAGGCCAAGTTCGGTAAGGCTGTGCGCCAACTCCGGGCCGGCAACTTCGATTTCCCCGTCGCGCTCGGCCTTCAGCTCGCGGATCGTGCCCTCAAGATCATCCGCAACAAGCCTGGCGTTGGGGCCGACCGACTTCAACGAGCGCGAGACGACCCATTTCGGCTGGATCCGCCACGCCGCCGCGAACGCGTGTTCCTCTGCATCCCATTCAGGATCCTCGTCATCCCAGTAGCGCATGATCTCATACATTTGGCGACCGTACACACTGCCCGCCTGTCCCTGAGCCTCCTCGATGAAGTGGCGGAAGAGGGTGGGGCCTGGCGCAAACGCCGTATGGTCGACGTAGCCGTCCAGGGACTGGTTCATACCGAACACGAGCTTAGCCATGCCTACTTCCTTTGGAAACGACCTGTGAAAACTTACGTTCCTTATCGCCGGAAGGAGCGCTGAGACTAGCAGAGCTCCGGCCAGCCCGCGTTTGTCGGCTGCATTTGCGGGTTAGACGGCGCGGCCCGCGCGGTCTCAGGTTTCCGATTCCAGGTCGGCCTCGAAGATCGCTCGTGCACCTGCCAAGTCGCCGCGGAACACTGCTAGACTGCCAGTCAACGCCGTACGGGCGTCGTCGTTCCAGGAAAGAGGCACCGCCCGTTCCGCTAGTTCTCGACCCTTCGCGATGGCGGCGTTGTAGTCCAACGCGAGATCGGCAGGGATAGAGGGCGCCCGCCCTTCCAATCGCGCCTGCTCGATGCCCGCCGTCAGCAGCAGTGGGTCGTATGAGCCTCGCGCCAGTGCCTCCGGCGCCAATGCGATCAGGTGAGGCACGGCGGCCAGACTAGCCGAGTAAGCGTCCCCCTGATGACACAGGGCGCTCCAGAGATCGAACCAGGCACCGCACGCCCGGCGCTTGCTGGGAGCGCTGCGGTTCAGCGGCGCTCCGGCCCGCCCGCGTTTGTCGGCTGCATTTGCGGGTTAGGCGCTACCCCGACGCGATCCCGACCGTGGCTTGGCCGGGCGCCGAGGCGCGCGCTGCTGATCCCGGATGATGCCCGCGAGCGCGCGCAAGGCCTCGTTCACCGCCGCGGCGGTGGGAAAGACCTCCGCGACATCGGGCTCGAGGACCACAATGTGGCCCCCAGCCATCCGCGCGGCGTAGGGGTTGCGACGTCCCTGGCTGAAGTCGTACTCAGGGAGAATGTCGTCGGGGCCGATGCGGGTACGGCGCTTAGCGGGCTTCTTCATAGTGGCGGCGTTCGCGACGGGTCGCGGGCCGAGCGCTGATGAGGCGAAGGCGATCACCGCGCTCGGTGAACATGACCGCCAGGAGCCGTCCGGCCTGGGAATAGCCGAGGAGCACCGAGCGGGGCTCGGTCTCGGAGTGGCGCGGGTCGTCGACGATGAGGCCGAATGGGTCGCCAAGGGCGGTAGCGGCCTCGTCGAAAGTGACCCCATGCTTGCGGGCGTTCTCCTTTGCCTTCTCTGGATCCCATTCGAAGGTGAACGCCATGGTGAATAGTAGGTGATCAGCGATGCTCGTGGTATGCGCCTAACGGAATGCAAATCAGCTGCAAGCGACCTGAGAAACCCTACGTTCCACTGCGCGGCTACGGAGGGTTGCCGGGCAGGGAACTCGATCGCTTCGCGCTTGTCGGCTGCATTTGCGGGTTAGGCCTCAGCGGCGCGACGACCACCGAAGGGGATGCTGCCGGCCGTGCGCACAGGCAATCACGACCACACGTGCGTCATCGATGAAGTAGTACACGGCGTAGGGAAAGCGGAGCAGCTGGACCCGGCGGATGTCGTCTAGCACGACGGCAAATTGCGACGGGTTGCGCTCGATCAGCGCCAAGGCCGCGCGGGTGGCCCGCAGAAACTCGAACCCTAGGCCGGTGCTTCGCGCCTCGTACCACTCGAAGGCTTCTCGCAAGTCCGCCTTGGCCGCCGCCCGAAGAAACAAACGCGGCGTCACGCGCCGCGCTGTTCGATATCGTCGAGCGCGTCCTGCCAGGGCTGGCCCGGATCACCGTCGCGCCGATACTCCTCGCGGCGCCGACGCAGTTCCGCAGCCAGCTCTGGCGTCAGCGGGACCGCGGAGGGCTCGAGGCTGTCCCAGAGCTCCTCGGCGAGCTGGATCCGCTCTTCTGGACTCAGGTGGGAGAAGTCAAAAATAGGCGAACTCATACGCAGCAATCTGCTCCGGGAGAAAGGCGGCCGCAAGCGATGCTCGGCTGAGGCCTAACG
>DASSHL010000019.1:0-11406 GCA_035692845.1 Gemmatimonadales bacterium | reverse complement strand
GGAGGTAATGGCTTCGAGCTTGAGGGCACTGCGACGGACCAGCGCGAGTGCGGATTCAGGAGTGAGCAGGAGCAGTTGCAGCTGGTCGGCCCGAAGGAGCCGCATGGCGCGCGCCTCGCCCCGGGCGGCGTGCCAGCGGATGTCGCTGCCCTCGAGTTCCCTGGCGAGCTCTGCCGCCCACGCATCGAGCGCCTCGCGCGGTGCCAGCAGCAGCGCCCGGCCGCCCTCGGCCAGGTGGCTCACGATTCCGGCCAGCACCGGGGCAGCCCACGCCGGCGATGGCGGGGCAAGGAAGATCATGTTATTGCCGCGCGCAACGACCGGCTCGCCCAGGCGCGGTTCCTCAGCGGATGCTGACACAGGTTCCTCGGTTGTCAATGGCGCGGAAAGTAGTGGGGAGGGGTCGAGGGGTCGAGGGGTCAAGAGGTCGAGGAATCTCCTCGACCCCTCGACCTCTTGACCGCTTCAGTTGACATCCCCGCCCTCCGCTGGGAGCTTTCCCGCGTCCCGCTCGACGAGTTCCACGCTGCTTTCGGAATCGCTGATGCCTGATCCGCTTTCGCTCAATCTCCAGCACCTCAAGGCCTCCGAAACCATCGCGATTGCCACCGAGGCCAAGCGCCGAAAGGCCGCTGGCGAGGATGTGTACGACCTGAGCGTCGGAGAGCCGGATTTCGACACGCCGGCTGCGGTATCCGAGGCCGGCATCCAGGCGATCCGGAAGGGGTACACACGATATCCGCCCAATGCGGGGCTGCCCGAGCTCAAGACCGCGATTGCCCATCAGCTTTCGACGCTGTCGCGGGGCAGGCCGGTCAACGCCGACAACATCATCATCAGTTCCGGCTCCAAGCAGTCGCTCTTCAACGCCTGCTTCACGCTGTTCGGTCCCCATGACCGCGTGCTCATCCCGACGCCGGCCTGGGTGTCGTATCCCCAGATTGTGCACCTGACCCGGGCGGAGCCGGTCACGGTGCCGGGCGACATCGAGTGGGGCCTCAAGGTGAGCGTGCGGGACCTGGACCGGGCGCACTCGAAGCTGACCAAGGGGCTGATCCTCTGTTCCCCCTGCAATCCCACGGGGTCGGTGTACACGCTGCCCGAACTCCGCGCCATCGCTGAATGGGCGCGGGACAATCATGTGTGGATCATCTCGGACGAGATCTACCGGCGCATTTACTATGGCAACGGACCCGCGCCCTCACTGCTCGATTTGCCGGACGAGCTGCTGGAGCACGTCGTGATCATTGCGGGCGCGAGCAAGGCATATGCGATGACCGGCTGGCGCATCGGCGCTGCGCTGGCGCCGGAGCGCGTCACCAAGGCGATGGCGGCGCTTCAGTCACACACCACCACAGGCGCCAACCATCCGGCCCAGTGGGCGGCTGCTACGGCGTTCAGCGATGAGCGGGTCGAGCAGGAAGTGCAGGAGATGGTGGCGACCTTCCGCCGCCGGCGTGACCGGATCGTCGAGCGCTTCCGCTCCGATGCACCCGGCATCGAGTTCATCGAGCCCCACGGCGCGTTCTACTTCTTCTTCCGGGTCGACGGCATCCGCGAGCGCGACCCGCTGGGTGGTGCCGCCTTCTGTGATGCGCTGATGCAGGAGGAGGGCGTGGCGCTGGTGCCGGGTTCTGCGTTCGGCGACGACCGGTGGGTCCGGCTGAGCTACGCTGCGGGCGATCGCACGATCGCCACCGGACTCGACCGGCTGTTGCGGTTCATCGAACGGCAGGCCAGCGTGCCGGCCGGGTCGTCCCAATGAGCATTCAGGCGCATATCGAGCCGCTCGAAGGGAAGTTGCCGGCTCTCGGCTGGCGCTGGGATCCTGAGACCGACATCCTCTCCGGCGCGTTCAAGGCCAATCGGAAGACGGGCGGACTCACCGGCACCCTCGAGCTGAGCGACGATGCCGGTTCGGTCGCCGTGGTCGAGGTGAGCGATGGCATCATCTGCGGCCTGGACGTCGTGGTCTGGCCCGATGTCTCTACCCATCCCGGCCTCAGCGTGCCGGCACACCTGACCGATGGCCGGGTGGTCGTGGCCCGGCGACCGTCGCGGCCGGGCATCTCCGCAGTCGAGGTGGATACGACGCTCAGCGTGCGTACTGACCCCACCGAGACCGTCTTCCACATGCGTGTGGGAGACGAGCGCGCGGTTGAGCTGGTCCGGATTGCCGATCATCTGCACGTCGAAGTGGATGGAGAGGGCTTCGTGGCAGGATTCTGGCTGACCGGCGTGCCGGCGTTTCCGGAGTTCGATGACGGGTGAGCGAGGGTGCCTGGACGTTCCGCGTCCTACTTCAGCGTCACCACCAATCCCGTCGTCAGCGTCCGATCATTATGGTACGTCACGCCCGGCGGCGGCGTGGCATCGCGGTTGAAGGTGTAGGATGTCTGGAAGGCGAGCGCGTCGGTCAGCGCCACCTTGAGCGATGTCTTCGAGCTGAGCAGGTAGTCGTCGAGGTCGCCAGCCACCGGTTCCAACTGCGACGTGTGCGAGACCAGGACGCCAGGACGAAGCGGCGTTGAGCCACGAAATTGCAGGTTGAACCGGGTGGATGACACGCTGGCTGGATCAGTGCTTCCCTCAGGCAGTGCGCGCGATTCGTAGTCCTGCAGCATCGCCAGGCCCACCGTGACAGTGCTCGGCCCATCGGTGATGAGATTGAACTCGGCGCCCGCCGCCATGGACATCCGGACATTCAAGTTCCGGATGGCATCGTGGGCCGCCGTGGTGCGTACGAACGGCGAGATGCGCCGAGTGGGGCGGAGGCGGAGGTTGAACTCGCCGTTGACGCTGGCCACGGCTACGTCGCCATCGCTCCGACCGTACTGTGCTGATCCGCTCAGCGCCATTTCATAATGGCTATCATTCTCCAGCTTCGTGCCGAGCCCGGTGGTGAGCAGCGAGAGTGACTTGTTGCCCGCGATGTCGGTGAAGGACAGCTCGCCATTGGCGGTCCAATGTCCGCCTGGCGTGGAGTCGGGTGGCTGGGAGGCCGCCAGGCTGGAAGGCAGCAGGATGGCAAGGGCTGCGGCCCACAGGCGCATCATCTTCTCCTGATTGCGTATGGGTCAAACTGCGAAGGTCTCAGCTCCGGGGGAGTGGTAGTCTAACAAATGTTTCGTTCCCAGTGCAGTCAGCTTCGGAAATCGCTGGCCAGTCAGGGCCTGGTGACCGCGACCGCGGTGCCGGAGGCCGCCGGACGGCAGGAGGATGCCCGGGTCCGCCCGGCTCGACTGGTCGAGGGCACGACGCTGCAGGTGCGGCCCGTCGGTGCGCCCGAAGTGTTCCGCGAGCCGCTCGCGTTTCTCGATGGCGTCCAGCGCTCCGAAGTGGTGGCCTACGCCGGATCATCACCACTGCTCGTCGCGGAGGTGGCGGCGGCCGTCCGGCTGCGCCAGGATCGCCAGCTCGCCACTGTGGCGGAAGAGCGGCTGCTGTTCGTGGCCGGTCGCGCGGCATCGCTCGCGCTTGCCGGTGGCGCGCTGGCCGGCGCCGAGTGCCATGTCATCGAAGATGACGGGCCGGCGCACCCGCTACGGGATTTGGAGCTTGCCCGGCGCCTGGTCGACCGGATCCGCGGCAACCTTGAGCTGTCGGTCTACGACCGCTTTCGCGCCGCACACGATGAATGGATCCTGGTGGACGGCTCTCTCGCCGGCAGCCCCGCGCTTGCAGCCGATCGCCGCGCTGTCGGCCTCTCCAAGAGCCACGCCACGCTGCCATTTGAGGGACAGGACCTGGAGCGCTACCTGCGGCTTCCGGCCGGATGCCGGAGCAGCATGTTTCAGCCTGCAGGCGAGCGCGCACCGGTGGTGGCCTGGGGGCTTCGACTCTGGCCCTTCGAAGGACGCGACCTCCTGCATGGGTTCGTGCGGCTCGAGGTGTCGCCATCGGCCGCGTCCTCCGACCATGCCGATGAGGTCTCCCGATGGGTGCTGGCGGAACGCACACCGGTGAGCGCCGATGCGCGCTGGGACCGGCTCCTCTACGGTATCCACTCGGTCGAGCAGTACCTCAAGGCAGGCACGCGATGACACCTGACAACAGCACCGCCCCGATCGGCCGCGTCGTGGCCACGGAGCAGAAGCCGAGCACGCCGCACCAGTTCTACTTCTGGGCCGCGGCCAGCGCCCCGGTGGGCATCGGCGCCATCGTGCGGGTGGAAGCCGACGGTCACACCGTCCACGCCGTGGTGACGGATGGCGCTGCCTACTCCGACCTGCTGAGCGCCATGCACGAAATGCTCGCGAGCGATGGCGATCCGGCGGCGCCGGTAGCGCCGTCGGCGCGGGCAGAGATTCGCCTCTATCTGGCCAGCGTGCTCCGGCATGAACCGCCGGAACCGCTCCAGCCGGTGCCGCTGGCATCGGTGTGGCTCGCCACCGATGCCGACGTGAAGGTGGCGCTCCGGATGGACGGCTACTGCGATGGCGACCGCGCAACGGGCATCCCGGCAGGCGTCTATGTCGCTGGCGGCCTCGAAGCACCCGTGCTGCTCGATTGCGACTTTCTCCTTGGCCCCGAGGCGGCACACCTCAACATCTCGGGCGTCTCCGGCCTCGCTACCAAGACCAGCGCCGCCCAATTCCTGCTGAGCAGCATTTTCCAGACATTTCCGGCGCACAAGGGATCGATCGCGGCCGTCTGCTTCAACGTGAAGGGTCCCGACCTCTGCTTCCTCGACCAGCCCGCCGAACTGGGCGACGATGATCGGCGGCTCTACGACCGGCTCGGGCTCAGCCCGGACGCGTTCCGCGGCGTGCACTATTACGCGCCCTTCAAGGCCGACGGCGTCAACCTCAATACGTTGCGCACCCATCCCTCACTGGGCGACTGCACGGAGCCGCTGGTCTGGGGACTACGTGAAATTCTCGACTACGCCGAAGTCGTGATGAACCGCGACGATATCGACGCCAAGGCAGATGCGTTCATCGATTTCCTGGCCGAACGGGTAGTAGGCCGCACCTTCCAGGACGAACTGCTCCGGCGCGAGCCCTTCGAGGTGCAGACATTCGCCGACCTGGAGCAGTTCTTCCGTGCGATCTTCGATTTCCTCGAAGCGGTGGGCCGGGGCGGGGAAGTGTGGCGCACCCACCATGTGGCCACCATCCGGAAGGTCCGAAACCGGCTCGGCAACATCAGCACCCGTGCCAAGGGACTGGTGACCGATGACGGCGCGTCGAGCGACCTGCCCTGGGGCGCATTCGAGGATCGCTCGCTCCACGTGCTCGACGTCGCCGGACTCGATCCACTGGCGCAGGACCTCGTGTTCGCACGAGTGGTGTCCCGGTTGCGCGAGCACCTGGAGCGCCGCGATCTCGGGGTGGATCATGTGGTGGTCTTCGTCGATGAGCTGAACAAGTATGCGCCGTCGGACGGGCCTGACAGTTACGTGCGGAAGATGCTGCTCGACCTCTCCGAGCGCGGGCGATATCTCGGACTCGTCCTCTTCTCCGCCCAGCAGTTCCGGAGCCAGGTCATGCGGCGCGTGGTGGGCAATGCGGGCACGGCGCTCTTTGGCCGGATGGATCCCGATGAGCTGGCCATGCCCGGCTACAGCACGCTGAGCGCGGCCACGCGCAGCAAGCTCGCGGCCCTTCCGAAAGGCGAACTCATGCTCCGCCACCCGCACTTCACCCAGCCGGTGTTCGTGCGTTTTCCACGGCCGGCGGTCCTGACTGGCCGTGAGGGCGTGATGCGCTTCCCGCCCTCGCCGGACCTGCCATTCGCGGATGCGGTAGTGCGCCAGCTTCGCTCCCTTGACCGCAACATCAGCGGGGACGCGGCACATGAGCTGATTCATGGCCGCCGCGAAGACGACGTGCGTCGCGCGCTAGGGGCCACCCGGCGGGCTCGCCCGGATGACCCGCTATCGTATTTCCGGAAGCTGCTGGGTCGTCGCATCCAGACAGAAACACCGGCCGAGCGACGTCATGCCGTCCGGCCGGTGCCCATGCCTGAGGATCCGTACTTGTAGGGCGTGGGGCGTGAGACGTGAGGCGTGGGGATGACGAGTCGTGAGTCTCGCGTCCCCTCATGCCCCACGCCCCAAGCCCCGTGCCCTACGCCCTTGGCCTCGACCGGTACAACTTGATTCCCCGTCGCGCCTTTGTGGCGGCGTCGAGACGGCGTTCGTGCGCCTCGAGCAGGTCGCTCCGCGTGAGGATCGCCACCACCTTCGTGGGCTCTGCACGGCGTACTACCGGGAGCCGGCCGATGCCTTCCCGCACCATGTGGTCGGCGGCGTTGCGTGCGGTCTGGGTATCGTAGATGATCACCGGCGGCCGTTTCACCAGCGACCCCACGGTGCGCGTTCCATCCACGGCCGCCGCTTCGATTTCCCGCTTCGTCACCACACCCAGCAGGGTCCCGTCGCGCTGGACCACAGGGTAGCCCTGGTGGGTCGTCCCGGGCTCGCCTGAGTTCAGCCACTGCCGCGCGGATTCCACGGTGCGGTCCGCCTCGACCGTGCTCACCTCGGTCGAGGCGCAGTCGCGCACCAGCACCTGCGAGAGATAGTCGGCGGCGTACTCGGTCTGGACCGGCGCACCTCGGCGCTCCAGCCGCTCCGTCATGATCGTGCTGCGCATCCTGAGCAGCGAGACAAGGAACGCGCCGGTGCATCCGGCCAGCAGCGGCAGGAGGCCCAGCGGCTGGCGCGTCGTCTCGAAGGCAAACACCACGCTCGCGAGCAGCGCCCTTGACGCGCCCGCAAAGATGGCCGCCATGCCGACCAGCGCCGCCACACGGGGATCAACGCCCAGCGCCGGGATGAACCGCACCAGCACGCCACCGAAGAGCGCACCCAGTCCGCCGCCGATCGTGAACAGCGGCGCAAGCGTTCCTCCCGATGTGCCGCTTCCCAGGGCGATGGACCATGACACGAACTTGGCCACCACCAGGATGAGCAAGGTCGTGCCGACGATATTGCCGGAGAGGATGCCGTGGATATTGTCGTAGCCCACGCCCAGCGTGTGCGGCACGAAGTAGCCGATCACGCCAACGACGACTGCGCCGATGGCCGGCCACCACATCCAGTGCACCGGCAGCCGCTCGAAGCCATCCTCGATCTTGTACAAGGAACGTGTCACCAGCACCGAGAGGTAGCCGATCACGGCGCCCAGCAGCACATAGGTCACCAGGGCGGTGCCCGTTGGCTGGCCGATGATTGGCATCGAGAAGATCGGCGCGGTCCCGCGCAGCGCCATCCGGACTGCGGTGGCGGTGCAGGCAGCCAGCGCCACGGGGACGAGCGACCGCGCGCGGTACTCGAAGAGCAGCAGCTCTATGGCGAGCAGCACCGCCGAGACCGGCGAGCCGAAGGTGGCAGCCATGCCGGCTGCGGCGCCAGCCGCCAGCAGCACCTTGCGTTCGTCGGCGGTGGTCCTGAGCACCTGGCCCAGCAGTGAACCGAGGGCGCCACCGGTGGCGATGATGGGTCCTTCGGCGCCGAATGGTCCGCCGGTGCCTATGGCGATGGCGGACGAAATTGGCTTGAAGAAGGTGACGGCGGGCGAGACCTTGCTCTCACCGTACAGCACCCGCTCCATGGCCTCCGGGATCCCATGGCCTCGGATCGCCGCCGAGCCGTAGCGGGCCATGATCCCGACGATGATCCCGCCGAACACCGGGATCAGCAGCACCAGCAGGCCGACGTGATTATCGGCCGGTGAGGCCTCGCCGATGGAAAATCGGTGGAAGAAGAAGAAGTTGGTGGCGAGGTTGATGAGCCGGAGCAGGATTTCGGCAGCGGCGGCGCCGCAGAACCCCACCAGCACGGCCAGCCCGCTCATGACCAGAATGCGATGATGGTCGACCTTCGGCTGCCAGGCGACACCGGCAGACGCGAGGGCAGGCCCCATGGATGGGGCGATGGGCAGGCCTTCTGGCGTGGATGTCATGCGGCGAATTTCGCGACACATGGCCCTAAAGGGCAAGCCGCATGTCCGGCTTGCCCTTCCGCCGGTGGGCAACCATTCTCTACCGTGTGAGAATCGCACACCTCGCAGACCCGCATCTCGGCATCCGCCAGTATCACCGGCAGACGGCTGGCGGCATCAACCAGCGCGAGCATGACGTCGCCAATGCCTTCCGCGCGGCCGTGGACGGCGTGATCGCCGAGCGGCCTGAGCTGGTCATCGTGGCCGGCGACCTTTTTCACAGCGTCCGGCCTGGCAACGCCTCCATCATTTTTGCCTTCCGCCAGTTCCAGCGACTCCTGGGCGCGCTGCCGGACACGCCTGTGGTGCTCATTGCCGGCAACCACGATACGCCTCGCAGTGCCGAGACCGGCTCCATCTTCGGGTTGTTCGAGGACATGGGCGTCCGGGTGGCAACGACCGATGCCCGGCGGTTCGAGTTTCCCCAGCTGGATCTGTCACTGCTCGCGGTGCCGCACCAGGCGCTGATAAGCAGCGAGCGGCCGGCCCTGCGTCCTGAGGGCAGCGCCACTCGCCAGGTGCTGGTGCTCCATGGCGATATCGAAGGCGTGATCCCTGCGTCTCCGGGCGTCCAGGAGTATGGCGGTGCCGTGGTGACGCCCATCGAGCTCGGTGCCGAGCACTGGTCCTACGTGGCGCTGGGACACTACCACGTGCAGCGTGAAGTGGCGCCGAGAAGCTGGTACGCCGGCTCGCTGGACTACGTGAGCAGCAATCCGTGGGGCGAGCTGCGCGAGGAGCGAAGCCGTGCCATCGCGGGCAAGGGCTGGCTCCTGGTTGATCCCGACACCGGCACCGTGGAGCGCCGGCTGCTGCCGTCGCCACGGCGCTTCCTCGATCTCGAGCCGATTTCCGGTATGGGTCTGGGCCCGGCCGAACTCGATGTCGCGATTGCGGAGCGACTGGGCACGGTGCCGGGTGGGCTCGGCTCCAGCGTGGTGCGACTGGTGGTGCGCGATGTGCCACGGCACGTGGCACGATCCCTCGATCACTCGGCCATTCGTGCGCTGCGTGCTGACGCATTGCACCTGCAGCTCGACATTCGCCGGCCCGAGGTCACCCGCCAGGTTGGCGTAGGCGCGCCGGGCCGGCGCCAGACACTACCAGGCCTGGTGGAAGGCTACCTGGAGAAGCGCCCGCTCCCCGCGGAGCTCGATCGTCGGGAATTCGTGGCACTGGGAGTCGAGCTGGTCGAGACTGCTGAGCGGGAACTGGCGAGCGGCTGATGCAGATCGAGCGACTGCGGCTGGTCAATTTCCGTCAGCATGAACGCACGGAGCTGGAATTCGGGTCGGGCCTCACCGGGATCATCGGGCCGAATGGTGCAGGCAAGACGACCTTGCTCGAAGCGATCGCCTGGGTGATGTACGGGACCAAGGCCGCGCGTGGCACGCGAGACTCCTTGCGCCGGCGCGGCGCCCCGCCGCGTTCCCGGGTCGAGGTCGAGATGGATTTCTCGCTCGGTGCCCACCATTACCGCATCAATCGCAGTCTCAACTCCGCCGAGCTGTACCAGGACGGTGCGCTCGAACCGATCGCCAACAGTCTCGACTCCGTCACCGAGACCGTCACGAGACTCCTCGGCATGACGCGCGACGAGTTCTTCAACACCTACTTCACCGGCCAGAAGGAACTCGCGGTCATGTCCACCATGACCGGACCGGAGCGTGCGCAGTTCCTCTCGCGCGTGCTGGGCTATGAGCGGATCCGGACGGCGCAGGACCGGCTGAAGGAGATGCGGACGGCGCTCCGGTCCAAGCTGCGCGCGCTGGATGAGAGCCTGGTCGGGACTGACGAGCTGGCGGCCCGGCTCCGGGACGACGAGGCACGGCTGATGGTGGCGCGGAGCGCGGAGGACCGGACGGCGCGAGCGCTCGCCGCGGCAGAGGAAGTGCTGGCGGAGATTGGCCCCCGATGGCACCGCGCCCAGGAGCTTCGGGACCAGTTCCAGGCGCTGGAGGGAGATCGGCGAGTGCTGGTGACGGATCTGGCGAATCGAAGGGAGCGGTGCGAGCGCTGCACGCGCGAGGCCGCGTCGGCTGCGCACGCGCGAGCGGAAGTTTCGGAGCTCGAGGTGCGGCTGGCGCCGCTCGCGGCGCTTCGCCAGGAAGCCGCTGAGCTCGACGGCCGAGCCCGGGCCGCGAGCCTGCGGCGCCAGGCGGTGGCGCGGCGTGACGCCGCGACCCATCGCCAGAAGGAAATCTCCCTTGCGCTCGAGCGGCTGCCGGAAGGATCGGCGCACCAGCAGCTCCATGATGAGATTGCGGCGACCCGTGAACGGGCCGTCACGCTGGCCGGCCAGATCAACGAGCTGCGCGCCAGCATCGTGCGCGACCGCACCGATGCAGAAAGCCGCCGCAATGGCCTGCTGGCACAATTCGAGGATCTCAAGTCCCAGCGTGATCGTCTCGCACAACTGGGCGCCGAGGGCGTCTGTCCCACCTGCTCCCGGCCGCTGGGTGAGGAGTTCGAGCAGGTGCTCGGCCTGCTGGATCGGCAACTCGAGGAAGTGCGCTCCAACGGGCGCTATTACAAGGGGCGCATCGAGCAGCTGAGCAAGGAGCAGCCCGAACTCGAGTCGCTCGAGGCTGCGCGGCAGGTGCTCGAGACCGACATGAACGATCTCATCGGCCGGCAGGGCCGCACGGAGGCCGAACTCGCCGAGCGTCGCCAGCTCGAAGCCGAACGGGAGCGGCTTGCGGCGCGGATGGCGGAGCTGGATGCCGCCGCCGGCGGCGAGGCCACGGTGTATGACCTGGCCCGCCATGATGCGGTGCGGGCTCAGATCAGTGCCCTCGAGCCGGTTGCGCTGCAGGCGGAGCGACTGCGCGCCGAGGCGGCACGAGCGGAGGCGCTGGCCCACGAATCCGAGGTGGCGGCAGCGGCGTTGCGCGACGCGGAAGCCGAACTGGTCCGGCTGGATGCGGCGATCGCCGAGGTTCCGTTCAAGGCGGAGGAGTATGAGCAGCTGCGTCGTGCCGATGCCGAAGCAGCGGCGGCCCAGCGTGAAGCCGAGCTGGCCCGGGTGCGAGCCCGCGGGGAGCATGAGGCGGCGGCCGCTGCGGTCGAGGGGTCGCGCGCTCGGCAGTCGGAGGCCGAGTCGCGTCGCCGCGAACGAGCGGTGACCGCATCTCGCCTGCTGCTGCATGACGAGCTGGATCGTGCGCTCAGCGACCTGCGCACGGACCTCAACCAGACCCTTCGCCCCGAACTCTCGGAGCTGGCAAGTTCGTTTGTGCGTGACCTGACCAATGGCCGCTACACCGAGCTCGAACTTGATGAAGACTACCTGGCAACGCTCATGGACGAGGGCGAGCCGAAGCCGGTCATCTCCGGCGGCGAGGAAGATGTCGCCAACCTTGCCCTGCGATTGGCCATCAGCCAGATGATTGCCGATCGGGCGGGGCAGCCGCTCTCGCTGCTCGTGCTGGACGAGATCTTCGGCTCGCTCGATGAG
>DASSHL010000018.1:0-2239 GCA_035692845.1 Gemmatimonadales bacterium | reverse complement strand
GCTGGCATCGCCCGTTCCACCGGCGCCGATTCCAATGAGCAGGAGGCGCTCGGCGCCTGACGCCGGATAAAGCAGGCTGGTCTCGTCCCGCTTGCCGCGAAAATCACCCGAGGTGTAGGCACGCGCGATCCCGCCACCGGCGGCCTGGTCCAGCGCACTCAGGCTCTGGGGCTGGACGCCCTCCGGCACAACAACCGCCAGGAACGGGACATCGAGCGATTCGACGCGGTCGGCCCGTACGGTGGTGACAAGGGACATGGAAGATCCGGAGTGTTGAGAGTGGCTCGTCATGGCTGGCAAGATATCTCAGGATGCCGGGGTCACGGCATCCCCGACACGCAGCATACCAGCATTTCGATGCGAGAGGTTTACGCCGAAGGTCACGGCATCGCCGATCCGCCGGTAGTGCGCCAGGGTTCGCAGCGGTTCCTTGCCAGCCTCGCCAGTGGCCTGGTCAATCGTCGGAATCTTGCACCGGGCGCACGGCTTGGTGACGACCAGCTCGATCTCGCCGATGCGGCATTCGCTCCAGACGTCCTCGGCGTAGGCAGCGCTCCCGCCCACCACAAGATTGGGCCGGAACCGGTTCATCGGGAGGGGGATGTCCAGCCGGCTGTTGAGGTCATCGAGCGAGGCGGAGCCAAGCAGCAGGAATGGATAGGCATCCTGAAATCCGATGCGCCCGAGACTCTCGCCCTGGCGCCGCCGTGTGGGCCGGCGGGTCGCATCAGGCATGAACACCAGCTGGGCGCGCTCACCCAGCAAATCACTCACCCATTCATTCGCATGCGCCTCACAGTGCTCCGCCACGCAGAGATCATCCCAGACGCCAACGGCCAGCGCATCACCGCCGCCCGGTGCCACGGCAATGCTCTCCATCCCGGGAGCCTCCAGGGTCAAGGTCTGTCCCGAGAGACCGGTGCGCACGAGCGCCAGCCGAGGACGCGTCCGCTGTGTATGAAAGTGGCCACGCTCATTTACCACCATCCAGCGGCGGTCCATCCGGAGCCCGAAGTCGTCCACCTCCCAGCTCCCGGCCCGGAAACCTCCGCACGACTTGACGGGATAGATGTGCAGGCTGGTGAGCGTCAGATGCATGGCCACAATATAGACGGGGACTGCCGCCGCCAAGCGGACCCGATAACTTCCTCGACGTCGTGAATTCCCGTTTCCCGGAGCCCAGCCGTTGACTGATGCGCCCCTCGCCCAGCGCCTCCGCGCGTTCGACGCCCAGAGCCACGGCCTCGAGCCGGATCGCCTGTACAAGGACACGCCGCTCGCCCCGCTCACCACCTTCCGGATCGGTGGCCCCGCCGACCTGCTCTACCGCGCGGAGTCAGCCGACGACCTGGCAAGTGCCGTACTCGCAGCCCGCAACGCTGGCATCCCCAGTTTCGTGCTGGGCCTCGGCGCCAACATCCTGGTGGGCGATCGCGGCTTCCGCGGGCTGGTCATCCAGAACCGCGCCAACACCGCACGGTGGACCGATGACGGGGAAGTCACCGTGGGCAGTGGCGTGATCATGGCCGACCTGATCCGCGACGCGGTGCAGCGCGGCTGGTCCGGTTTCGAGCACTATGTGGGCATTCCGAGCACGGTGGGCGGCGCCATCTGGCAGAACCTCCATTTTCTTTCGCCCGCGCCCGAGCGTGAGCGCACCATGTTCATCGCCGAGGTCTTTCGCAGCTGCGATATCCTGTCAGCAGAAAATGAGCGGCAGACGGTGGGCCCGGACTATGTGGCATTCGGATACGACGACTCGGTCTTTCATCATCGCTCCGATATCGTGCTGGCGGTGCGCTTCCAGCTGGAGCGGCGGGAGCCGGACGTCATGCACCGCATCATGCAGGAGAACCTGAGCTGGCGCGGCGCGCGCCACCCGTGGCTCGAGATCCATCCGAGCGCAGGATCCATCTTCAAGAAGATCGAGGGCGTCGGCGCCGGGCGGCTGGTGGATCAGTGCGGCCTCAAGGGCTTCCGCGTGGGCGACGCCCAGATTTCCCATATCCACGCCAACATCATGGTGAATCTCGGCCACGCGAAAGCCGCCGACGTGCGCGCGCTCATCGCGCATGCCCAGTCGGCGGTGAAGCAGCAGTGCGGATATGAATTGGAGCCGGAGATCGGGTTTGTGGGGGAATTTTAGGTCAAGAGGTCGAGAGGTCGAGCTTGACCCCTCGACCTCTCGACCTCTCGACCTTCTCTCAGTGCATCGCCATCGCGTTCCCGCCGGGATTCC
>DASSHL010000017.1:0-4228 GCA_035692845.1 Gemmatimonadales bacterium | reverse complement strand
CCCGTCCAGGCCACGAGGACCGTCGGAAAGTCAAGCGAAACCATCCAATGGGGAAAGCCGAAGTAATCGGCGAAGCCGAGCTCGTAGCTGCGCGCGATCGAGTACGCGACGAATGAACTGAGGGCAAGGATGATACCTTCGGTCAGAAACGGTCGAGTGTTTCGCCCCGATGACGTCGGACTGGTTTCCTGTTCGGCCATCAGCGTCGAGTCAAAGAAATCCCGCTAAGGACCGGCGTCACCGCCGCCGGCGCTAGAGTCTGACCGTGGTTGTTTTGGACTGGAGCATGATACGTCGAGAATTGCGACGACACCACCGGCTGACATCTTAGGGCAGTTCGAAGCGCCGCCCGGCAACCGGGTAACGGCAGGGTAACTTGGCCTGCTCCTACACCGCTAACTCCTTCTGTCACAACGACTCAGCCGCCAAGACCTGCAACCTGTTAATCAGCGGGTCGGGGGTTGGCCTTCGGACGCTTCGCGTCCTCCGGCCGCCTCCGCGGCTGCGCCGCTCCGGCTCGAGTCCCTCCTCGGGAGTTGCAACTAGACGGGCAAGGCGATCGACAGCGCACGGCGAGCTAGTCCTCCGGAGCAACCACCGACTCGTGCTCGGCGATCACCTGCCACCGATCATCCCACAGCACCCACGTAGCCGTGTAACGTTGGATCACGTCGAAGCGCGCACCGTTCGTCGTCCCGACATACCGGACTTTTCCAGTCTCGATTCCGGTGTTGTTATCGACGATGCGCACGGTCTGTTCGAGAATTTCGATTGAGTCGAGCTTGACCTGGTTGGTCCTGTAGCTCTCCAGCAGGTCTTCTTTGGTGGAAAGTTCGCCAGATGGGCTCGTCAGCGTGTATCCCTCCGCAAGCAGGCGATCCAGCGCCGCGAACTGACCAGCCGCTTCGAGTTCGGTGTAGCTCCGTCCCCCGCTGAGGCGCATGGTCAGCTCATTGTATTCGCGCCCAGCTTGCAGAATCTCCTTCTCCATCACTTTATCGTTGTGAGCTTGTTCGGTGTCCTGTTCGGCGATAACCATCCAGCGTCCGTTGCGCTTCTCGAAGACCCCCGTGTGACGCCCCGTAGTTGTGCGTGGTACGGCGGTCGAATCATCGATCGGCGTCGTCTGCGCGGTATAGTCATTAGTCACAACCGCCATGTCGCCCACTACACGCAACTGAACGTGGTCGTGCTTCAGCAGGTTGGTCCTGTAGCTCGGCCTGGCCCTTTCCTGCTCGAAGTACTTCAATGTCCGCGCGCGGTCTGACTTCCTGCCACTGGCTCCCGTAAAGACGAAATCGTCCGGCAAGCTGCGCTCAAGAAACGCGATATCGCGGCTGGCAACGGCCTGGTCATACTCGGCCAGAAAGCGAAGAAATTCCTGCTCCGTCCTGCTGTGCTGGGCCGCGGCCGCAGAGGCGAGGCCGAAAACCAGCGCCGCGCTGGCCAGGAGCGTTTTCATGGTTGCCTCTCACATGACATGATGGGAAGACGCTGCACGGGCAGGCAGCGGCAGGTACATGAATCTTCAGTCGTGACCCGGCACGCGCCAGTTCAGGCTTGCGGCGCTCCGGGCCGCACCCTGTCCGGAAGTCTCCAGGACGGCACCAGCCGAAGCCGGCTTCCGCCGATCCTCACGCCTCCCCCAGCATCTCTGCCAGCTTCAACACCGTATTCCAGTTCCGTGTGGTAACCGCGCCGCGCAGCCGCAGCTTGCCCAGCTGTCTGGCCAGCGGACTCGTACCCTGGCCATCGGGATACCAGGTATAGATCTCCTTTCCAGCCACCTCGAACAGCTCAGGCGTCCAATCGCTCGAATGCAGCGGTGCAAGGTCGGTCTCCTTTGGCGCATGTGAGAGAAATGTCACGCAGAGCCGTGACGGATTGCTCGCAACGTGCCCGAACGGATTACCAGCGATGATCTCCTGCAGCTGCTTCCCGGTGCGCAGCGTCGTAAAGATCGGCCGGCCCATGTAGCGCTCCAGCGCCGCCTCGATTGCGCTGGTGAGCTCGCCTGACTTGAGCTTGGTGGCAAACACGGCATTGCCGCTCTGCACATAGGTCCGCACGCCGGTGCATCCAAGGTGCTCGAGCATCGCGCGCAGCTCGGCCATCGGCAGGCTGTTTTTCGTGCCGATATTGATGCCGCGGAGGAGAAGGGCGTAGGAGGGCATGGTTTCGGGCTCCGGGTGAGACTGTTGCTGAGTCAACGGTCAACGGTCAACAGTCTACAGTCAACGGCCGCCTCTAACGGTTGACCGCCGACCAGCGGTTGTCGACCGTCGACCGTTGACCGTTGACCCACTGTCCGTCATTCCAGCGCCCTCCACATATACCAGCTCGCCACACTCCGGAAGGGCCGCCAGCGTTCACCGTGTGCCAGAAGCTTCTTGGCCTTGGGCAGCGTCCGGAGCCCGTACGTCAGCGCGAAGCCCTTCTGCACGCCGAGGTCGCCGCAGGGCAGCACGTCGGGGCGGCCGAGGCGGAACATGAGGAGCATCTCGACAGTCCAGACGCCGATACCGCGCACGGCGGTGAGCCGCTCGATCAGTTCCTCGTCCGGCATCCGCCGCGCCGCCGCAAGCTTCGGCACGGTGCCGTCCAGCACCCTGGCGGAGAGGTCGCGCAGCGCGAGGACCTTGTTGCGCGATAGGCCCGCACCACGCAGCGTCTCGTCATCGGTATCGAGCAGCGCCTGCGGCACCGGAAAGCGCTTCGGCCGATAGATCTTCACGAAGCGCCCGAAGATGGTGGACGCGGCTTTGCCGGAGAGCTGCTGGTACACGATCGATTCCGCCAGCGCATGATAAATGCTCTGGGTCTTGACCGGCGTGAGCGCAAAGGGCATGGAGCGCCGCATGAGCTTCGCGAGCACCGGGTCCTGCCGGGACAAGTAGCGGCACGCCTCGCGCGGATCATATTCAAGCTCACCATTGCCGCGCCGGCGGCTGCGGTCTCCTGGGGCGACTGCGGTCATTGGTACTCCGGTTGATGTGATAGGTCGCAGGTCATCGGCTGTCGGTCGTCAACAGCAGGTCGTCCGCTGTCGCTCGTCGGTCGCTAACAACTGTCCGATGACTGACGACTGACGACTATCTTCCGCCCATGACACCCGAACAATTCCGCGCCCACGCGCACCAGCTCGTGGACTGGATGGCCGACTACCTGCGCGACGTCGGCTCCGCTCCTGTAACGCCTGACGTGACGCCAGGCGAAATCCGCGCGTCGCTGCCAGCGGCGCCGCCTGAGCAGGGCGAATCATTCGAGCAGATCTTCGAGGACTTCCAGCACCAGATCGTGCCGGGGATGACACACTGGAATCATCCCGGCTGGTTCGCCTATTTCCCCGCCAACAGCAGTCCGCCCAGTATCCTCGCCGAGATGCTCACCGCCACCCTCGGCGCGCAGTGCATGTCATGGAGCACCTCGCCCGCCGCAACCGAGCTGGAGCAGGTGACCATGGACTGGCTGCGCCAGCTCTCCGGGCTGCCCGACAGCTTCACTGGCGTCATCCAGGACACCGCGTCGACGGCGACGCTCGTCGCCATAATCTCGGCGCGCGAGCGGGCACGTGCCCGGAGCGATGCGCCGCTCGCTGTCTATGCCTCGGCCGAAGCCCACTCGTCGGTGGCCAAGGCGGTGCGGCTCGCGGGTCTCGGAGAAAAGGCGCTTCGGCTCGTACCTACGGACGACACCTACGCGATGCGCCCCGAGGCGCTCCGGCAGCTGATCGAGGCGGATCGTGCAGCGGGTCTGCTTCCGGCCTGTGTTGTCGCCACCGTAGGGACCACATCATCCACCGCGGTGGACCCGCTGGTGCCGATCGGGGCCATTGCCAGGGATAACGATCTCTGGTTCCACGTGGACGCCGCCTACGCCGGCAGCGCCGCGCTGCTGCCCGAGTGTCGTCACCACTTTGCCGGCGTTGAGCTGGCCGACAGCTACCTGTTCAATCCCCACAAATGGCTGCTCACCAACTTCGACTGCACCGCCTACTACGTGCGCGACGTGCCGTCACTGCTCCGGGCCTGCAGCGTCACGCCGGAATATCTCCGCACGGCGCACGATGCTGACGTTGCCAACTTCCGCGACTGGGGGATCCAGCTGGGGCGGCGGTTCCGCGCGCTCAAGCTCTGGTTCGTGCTCCGGTCCTACGGCGCCGAGGGGATCCGCGCCATGCTGCGGCGGCATCTCGAACTCGCCCGGCAGTTCCGCGGGTGGGTTGAAG
>DASSHL010000016.1:0-2733 GCA_035692845.1 Gemmatimonadales bacterium | reverse complement strand
GGCGGGAAGTGATCATTCCGCCAGATCTTCCCGTCTTCCCGCCTTCCCGTCTTCCCGCCTTAATCCCTACATTGAGGTTCTCCCTTTCCGGAGTCCCTCATGACCGGCGTCTCACGCCTGCCGCTGCTGCTCGCTGTTGCCGTTGTGGCCTGCGGCGATGCTGCTGGCAAACCCACCGCCACGGTCACCGACAGCGCCGGCGTCCAGATCGTCACCAGCATGGCGCCATCCTGGGGCGAGGGTGAAGGCTGGGTGGTGGACTCGGCGCCCTCGCTCGACATCGGCGGCAATGACGCCGATCCGCATTACGACCTGTTGCGAGTCTCGGGCACGACTCGGCTCAGTGACGGCCGCATCGCGGTTCTCAGTGCCGGCTCATCACAGCTGATGATCTACGACTCCAGTGGCACATGGATCTCGTCGAGCGGAAGAGCAGGGGACGGACCGGGAGAATTTCGGGCTCCCTACCAGTTTTTCCATTATCCAGGTGACACCCTCGCCACCTTTGACTACCAGCTGCGCCGCCTCAGCCGCTTCGCGGCCGACGGGAGCTTCCTGAATTCCCTGTCCACGGCGCAGGCCGCCGGGGGAAGATTCGCATTGCCGCTTGCCCGCCTGTCGGACGGGTCCTGGCTCGCGCGTGCGAGCTCGGGCTTCACTCCGGACTCGAAACCCGGTGCAATGCGACCCGTGGAACTGCTCGTGCACCTCACGCCCGACTTTGGTCCGGACGCTGATACCATTACGACTGTTCGGGGCAGCGAGTCGTGGGTGGTGACCGGCGGCTCCGGGAAGGATCGCTTCGCCACCATCTGGGGAGTTCCGCTCGGCCCGTCATCCGCATACACCGCACACGATTCGCTGGTCTACGCTGGCGATAATGCGCGCTATGAGATCAATGTCTACCGTGCTGATGGCACGCTCGTCCGCAGTATCCGGCGCGCGGGAGAGCCGCCGCCGCTGACCGATGACCGGCTGGCGCGCGCCAAGGCCAGTTTCCTGGAGGACGTGCCCCCGGCGCAGCTCGCCGAACAGCAGGAACTCTGGGAGAAATTCCCCAAGCATGAGCGGATGCCCGCCTACGACGATTTCGCCCTCGACTCCGAAGGCAACCTCTGGGTCATGCAAGCCCGAGTGCTTCGTTCAGATCCCGCCACAGCTGATGTTTTCGACGTCGAGGGCCGCCTGCTCGGTTCCGTGGCCCTGCCTGCGAATTTTGCCCCGTTCGAAATCGGGCCCGACTACATCCTTGGTGTCTGGAAGGACGACGCGGACGTGGAGCATGTGCGGAGCTACGCAATCGGTGGGAAGACGGGAGGGCGGGAAGGCGGGAAGAACTAAGACGGGAAGGCGGGAAGGCGGGAAGGCGGAAAGATCTGGAGGCATGAGCACCTCTCGTCTTCCCGCCTTCCCGTCTTCCCGCCTTAGTTGACGTTCTGGTGACGCTTTGGTGACGGGCCGTCGCGAGGTTGGGGGCTCCGTAGTATCGAAGTCCCCTGCTCCCGGAGGTAGTTATGACGTCCCGCGGTTTCCTGGCGGCGCTGGTCGCCCTCACACTCCTCGGCGCGTGCGATGCCGGCACTGGCACCGGCCCCGGCGACCTGCAGACCAAGCCAGCGCCGGTGCCACTGCCGCTTGCTCCTGAAGTGTTCGCCGAAGGCCTGCAATATCCCAGGGGGTTTGCCTGGGCACCCAATGGCGACATGTATGTCGCCGAGGCGGGTACCGGCGGGACTTCGTTCACCACTGCTGAGCAATGCGCACAGGTGGTCCCGCCGGTCGGGCCGTACCTCAATGGTCCAACCTCCCGCATCTCGCGCATCGATCGCGCGGGGCATGTCAGCGTCTTCGCCACCGGCTTCCCGTCCGCCTTGAACCAGCTCGGCCTCACGGCGGGCGTCGCGGACATCGCGTTCATCGGCAACCAGATGTACGCGCTCATGTCGGGCGGCGGCTGTGATCACGGCTCACCCGACGTGCCGCAAGGCGTTGCCCGGGTCAGTGCTTCGGGCGATTGGACGATGATCAATGATCTCGGCGTCTTCGAGATGAGCCACCCCACCGCCGTGAACCAGCCGGGCGACTTTGAACCCACCGGCACCTGGTTCAGCATGATCCGCTCCGGCGGGTCGCTCGTCGCGGTGGAGCCCAACCATGGCGACGTGGTCCGTGTCGATCCGCGCAGCGGCGCCATCAGCAGGATCGTGGATCTTTCCGCCCACGAGGGCCACTGGGTGCCTACCGTGATCGCCGAGCGCAGTGGCGCGTACTACATCGCAGACCTCGGCCTGTTCCCCGTGGTGGCCGGCCGGGAAAAGGTGATTCGCGTCTCGCAGGACGGCGCGGTGTCGGATGTGGCCACCGGATTCACGTCGGTGCTCGGACTCGACTTTGACCACAGCGGGCGGATGTATGTGCTGGAGAACAGCTCGGTCTCGGGCGATGGCCCAACACCGATGACGGGGCGGGTGATCCGGATTGACCGGCAGGGACATCGCGACGTCATCGTGGATGGACTCTTCCTGCCCACTGCCATGCGATTCGGCCCGGACGGAAATCTCTACATCTCGAACATCGGCTTCGGCCCTCCGCTGCCGGGACAGATCCTGCGGGTGACGGTGCCGAACTGAGGGATGATGGACAGTTGGACAGTTGGACAGTTATTGATGCGGGAGGCGTCGACCGTCGACCAACTGTCCATCTGTCCATCTGTCAAACTGTCCAACTACATTG
>DASSHL010000015.1:0-13220 GCA_035692845.1 Gemmatimonadales bacterium | reverse complement strand
TGGGGATAGCGAAGACCCACGGCGGCGGCCCGCCGCCCTGCACGAACACCTGCGACAGGTCGGGCGGTATGGGCGGCGCCGGCGGCGCAATCTGGAGCATCATGCGTCCCCTTCACGGGATGTCACTGCCATCCCCTCAGTCTTGGCCAGGAGCCGCTCAGCGAAATCCTGCCGCTCTTCCATTTCCGTCAGCCGAGCGCGCAGCTCGTCGAGTTCGGCGTACAACTCGGGCAGTTCCGGAATGTCCGCGTCAGCAGCTCGGCCCGAAAGCCGCTCGGCAAAACCCTTCGCCAGCGGTGACCGGAGCAGGCGCACCACAATGAACGCCGCGATGGCCCAGATCGGCACGGCCACTGGACCGAGCGAGGCCGACGCGGCAGCCAGCGCCCCGAAGAGTCCCAGAGCGCCCAAGCCAATCCCGACGAACGCGGACCCGATCCATTCCTGCTTGTCCTTGCTCACCGGTGCTCCCTCCTGGTCAACGGTCGACTACTGACTAACCATCCAACCGTCCAACCGTCTTCTCCGCCAGCACTCGCTCCGTGAAGTCGAGCCGCTCTTCGAGCTCTGCAAGCCGCTGCTCCAGCTGTGCCATCTGGCCCGGGTCGAGCCCTCGTTTCCCGGCCGCGTCTGCTTCCATGCCCTTGATCGTCGCCATGGCAGCCCGAAAAGCGAGATAGAGGCCCATGGGGATACCGATTCCGCCGAGCAGCAGCAGGAGAATCATCACGACATCGCGAAATTCGTTCATGCATCAGCCTCGTGAGGGTCGTGAGTCGCAGGTCGACCGCTGGCTCAATACCCTGGCCCCTGACCCATAGCCCCTCATTCTCCGCTGGCGACTTCCCTGGTCTCACCCTGCTTCGCCAGGAGGCGTTCGGCGAAGTCCAGCCGCTCGGCGAGCTCGGTGACTTCCTGACGCAGGCTGTCCAGTTCCTCGTAGACTGCCGGATCCGATTCAACCAGGCGAGGCTGAACACCGTGCCGGATCCGTTCCGTGACCGCCTTGCCGAGCGGCGTGAACGAAAGTCCGATGATGCCTGGTACGCCGAACAGGAAAATGATAGCCAGCACGCCTTCCATATAATGCCTCCTGCAGCGCTTGGCGCTCCGGCCAGCGCCGGAGTAACAATCGCACCGTACGGGCCAACGTTCCAGTTTGTTTCGTCAGAGTGGGCCGTCAGGCCAGTTCGACGGACATGATGGCGCCGAGCGAAATGGCGATCTCGGTCTCGTCAGACCCGCCTGGCCGGAGATAAACCTCGTGGGCCGTGATATGGGTGTCGAGGCTGGTGGGGACGCCCACAACCTCGGTCCGTTCTGATGTCACGATCCTCACCGGCTGGTCATGGTCGCCGGCGTAGCCCAGGATGGAGAGGATGTCGTCGTATTGCATGAGAGCTCCTCGAGAGGGATTAGGGGTAAGGGACTGGGGATTAGGGTGAGAGACAGGCATTAGCCCGTCCGCCCTAACCCCTGACCCCTAGTCCCTCTCACAGGAAAGCGCCCCACTCGGACACCGGTGCACCTGCGCCTCGATCTCATCAGTACTCGCAGCAGTCATGTCGATCCAGGGCCGGCGCCTTGGGGAGAAAACGGCCGGCAAGCCCCGCGCACAGATGCCGGTATGCTGGCAGATGCCGGGCTTCCAGTGCACGGTAAGTTCGCCGTTGGTGTAGTGATGGACGCGGGAATCGGGCATGGGCCGAACCTCGGGTAGAGCTTCTGTTGAAGCTAGTCGGCGGGGTGGAGGGCGGGAAGGCGGGAGGGCGGGAAGGCGGGAAGGCGGGAAGGCGGCCAGACGGGAACACGGCAGCGCGTCACGAGGCGTCGGCGTGTCATTGCGAGCCCGCCCATCGGGCGGGCGAAGCAGTCGGGCCGCCTGGGCGTCGATCCGCGAGCTACCCGATTGCGCTCAGCCTTCAGCCTTCAGCCTTCAGCGGGCGGCCGCAGGCCGCCCCTGCAGCGCTCTCCTCAAATACTCTCCCGTAAAACTCTCCTTCACCCGCGCCACCTGTTCCGGCGTTCCCTCGGCCACCACCAGGCCACCCGCTTCCCCTCCCTCCGGTCCCAGGTCGATGATCCAGTCGGCGGTCTTGATAACATCAAGGTTGTGTTCGATCACGACAACCGAATTGCCCTTGTCCACCAGCCGGTGAAGCACGTCGAGCAACAAGCGCACATCTTCGAAGTGCAGCCCGGTCGTCGGCTCGTCCAGGATGTACAGCGTGCGGCCGGTGTCACGCTTGGCCAGTTCAGCCGCGAGCTTGACACGCTGCGCCTCGCCGCCCGACAGTGTGGTGGCCGCCTGCCCCAGGTGGATGTAGCCCAGCCCGACGTCATTCAGGAGCTCGAGGCGGTCGGCGATCCGCCGCTGGTTGCCGAAGAACTCAAGCGCATCCGCGACGGTGAGGTCCAGCACGTCCGCGATACTGCGCCCCTTGTAGCGGACTTCGAGCGTCTCGCGATTATAGCGCCGGCCCTTGCATACTTCGCACGGCACGTACACGTCAGGCAGGAAGTGCATCTCGATCTTGACGAGACCGTCGCCCTGGCACGCCTCGCAGCGCCCGCCCTTCACGTTGAACGAAAAACGCCCCGGGCCGTAGCCGCGCATCTTGGCTTCGGGAAGCTGCGTGAACAACTCCCGAATGGGCGTGAAAAGTCCAGTGTAAGTGGCAGGATTGGACCTCGGCGTCCGGCCGATCGGGCTCTGGTCTATGTCGATGACCTTGTCGAGCTGTTCCAGTCCTTCGATGCGCTGGTGCGCACCCGGCAGCACCCGCGCTCGATAGAAGTGCCGAGCCAGCGACTGATAGAGGATGTCGGTGACCAGCGTGGACTTGCCCGAGCCGGACACACCAGTCACCGCCGTGAAGACACCGAGCGGAAAGCGGACATCGAGCTCGCGAAGATTGTTGGCGCTGGCGCCAACCACGGTGATGGCCCGGCCATTGGCTTCACGGCGACGCGACGGCACCTCGACCCGAAGCTCGCCGCGGAGGTAGCGACCGGTGAGCGAGTCCGGCGCCTGGGTCACCTGTTCCGGCGTCCCCTCCGCAACGACATGGCCGCCCAGCCGCCCTGCACGCGGGCCAAGATCGATCACGTGGTCGGCGGCGCGAATGGTGTCTTCGTCGTGCTCCACCACGATCACGGTATTACCGAGGTCGCGAAGCCCCCGCAGGGTATCAAGCAATCGTTCGTTGTCGCGCTGGTGCAGGCCGATGCTCGGCTCGTCCAGGATGTAGAGCACGCCAACCAGCCGGGATCCGATCTGCGTCGCCAGGCGGATGCGCTGCATCTCGCCGCCGGAGAGCGAGCCGGCGCCGCGACCGAGCGTCAGGTATCCAAGGCCGACGTCCTGGAGAAAGCGAAGCCGGTCGGCCACTTCCTTGAGAATGGGTCCGGCGATATCCGAATCGAGGCCGGTGGCATTTCCCGCGCTGCGCAACGGCAGCGACTGGAAAAATTCCAGCGCGCGCTCGACCGGCAAGTCCACGATTTCGCCGATGTTCCGGCCCTGGACCAGCACCGACAGTGACTCCGGCTTGAGCCGGTGCCCGCCGCAGGTGCTGCACGACATTTCCACCATGAACTGGTCGAGCGTAGTGCGCACCGCATCACTCGACGATTCACGATAGCGGCGCTCCACGTTCCGCAGGATCCCTTCCCATTCGGATTCGTAGCTGCCCTTCCCCTTGCCGCTGTCGGCGGCAAACTTGATGGCGCCTTCCGCTCCGAACAGCAATGCGTCCTGCGCGGGCTCGGGCAGTTTGCCCCAGGCGGCTGCGGGATCGAAGGAGAATGTGCGCGCCAGCGTCGGGATGACCACCTTGCGGAGATAGCCGGTCGGCTCGCCCCACGGCAGCACCACGCCTTCGAGGATGGAAATGCCCGGGTCACCGAGCACGAGTCCCGGACTCGCCTCTTTCCGGGTACCGAGGCCGTTGCAGTCGGGGCAGACGCCATAGGGCGAGTTGAAGGAGAACTGCCGTGGCTCCAGCTCGGGAATCGACAGCCCGCAGACAGGGCACGCCAAGCGCTCGGAGTACAACGTTGACGCGGTCTCACCTCCCGCCTTCCCGTCTTCCCGTCTTCCCGTCTGTCTGACTACTTCTACAATTCCGTCCGCCTCCTTCAGCGCCGTTTCGATCGAATCATGCAGGCGCGACCGGTCCGCGGCCCTCACCACCAGGCGATCCACCACCAGGGCGATGTCGTGGTTCTTTCGGCGGTTGAGCTTTGGCACATCGGAGAGATCGTACGTCTCACCGTCCACGCGCGCGCGCACGAAGCCACGGCGGCGCACATCGTCAAACATGTCGCGAAACTCGCCCTTGCGTCCCCGTACCATCGGGGCAAGAATCTCGACCCGCGTCCCTTCGGGCAAGGCGAGCACCGCGTCCACGATCTGCGCAGCACTCTGCCGAGCGACGGGACTGCCATCGTTGGGGCAATGCGGCACGCCCACCCGTGCCCAGAGGAGCCGCAGGTAGTCATAAATTTCGGTGACGGTGCCGACGGTGGAGCGAGGGTTCTGCCCGGTGGTCTTCTGCTCGATCGAGATGGCAGGCGAGAGGCCCTCGATGGCGTCCACATCGGGCTTTTCCATCAAGCCGAGAAACTGGCGCGCATATGCGGACAGCGACTCGACGTAGCGGCGCTGGCCTTCCGCATAGATGGTATCAAATGCAAGCGAGGACTTGCCCGAGCCGGACAGTCCCGTGATGACGGTAAGGCGATTTCTCGGCAGTGATACCGAGATGTCCTTCAGGTTGTGTTCCCGAGCGCCCCGGACAACCAGGTATTCCTGAGCCATAGCCCCGAAAGATACCCGAAGCCGGGTCGAGGGTCGAGGGTTCCTTCGCTGCGCTCAGGACAAGCTACGGGTCGAGGGTCGAGGGTCGCTGGACGCTGACTGCTCGACGCCTGACGTACATTGCAGATTGCGGTGCGCAGCTGAACTCTCCCGCATGGAACCAGCAGCCAGAAGCCAGCAGCCAGTGACTAACAGCCAGCAGCCATTAGCCAGCGACTATCAAATGACCCAGGACCCCCAACCCGAAGCCCAGCTCCATCAAACCGCGCAGGCCGCGTTTGCTGCCGCCGAAGCGGCGTGGCGCGAGAACCGCTACGCCGATGCCGCCGCCGAATATGCCAAGGCGCTTGCGGCCGAGCCCGGCTTCATCGAGGCCCGGATCGGCCATGCCCGGGCGCTGGAGCTGTCCGACGATCCGGAGGCCGCCCTCCGGTCGCTGGACTCCGCGCTACAGGCATCGCCCGACCAGACCGAGTTCCTGGTGATTCGAGGTGCCCTCCGCGGACGGCTGCGTCGCTATCCCGAGGCTGACGCCGACCTGCGCCGGGTCCTCAAGCTGCATCCGGCCCACGCGCCGGCGCTGCATGAACTGGGGATCGTGCTCATGAATCGCGGCCTGGTGGGCGAAGCGGCCGAACTCCTGCATCGCGCCATGACGCTGCAACCCGACCGGCCCGGCATCTATCTGGCCCTGGGCGATGCCCTGAACCGGGCAAGCCAGCTGCCCGCAGCCGCCGAGGCGCTGGCCAAGGCCACCGAACGCAACCCCTCGGATCGGCGGGCGTGGCATATTTATGGCCGTGTCCTCGACCGCCTGAACCGCCCGGACGAGGCGGCCCACGCATACCGAAGAGCCCAGGGATACGATCTGTGATCCAATGTGTTGTGGATGATCTCGCGTTCGTCGAGGCGGACGCGGTGATGCGTCCTGCCAACGACCGGCTGGAGCCCGTGACCCCGGCAGCGGTGCGGCTCGATCGACAGGCGGGCGCGGCGTTCGCGGCCGAGTGTCGGTCGGCCGTGGCGCTCGATGCCGGCTCCGCCCTTATCACCCGAGGTGGCGAGCTGGCCGCCGGGTTTGTGCTTCATGTGATCCTGCAGGACCAGGACACGGCGGCGACGCCGGAGCTTGTCCGGCGTGCCCTGGCGGCGGCCTGGCGGCGCGCGAGTGAGTGGGGGCTTGCCGCGGTGGCGAGCGCACCCATCGGTGCGGGGCCGGGCCTGCTCGACCTCGATGACGCTGCCATGCTGATGGCGGAGACACTGCAGGCCGCGCCCGAACCCCGGCCCTCGGTGACCATCGTGCTGGAGCGCGAGGCGGACCGCGAACTGGTGGATGCAGCGATCCGGCGCGTGATCGGATGAAACCGCGCCGCCTGCATGTCGCTGGTGCGCTCATCATGCTGTCCTGGTTTGCCTCGCTCGGCTGGCTGGTCCAGCGCGAGTACTACTCCGACGGTTATCCCGCAGGCGTCACCACCTCCAACCGTCTGGCGCCGGGGGCCCGTTTCTACGCGGTATACGCCGACGGGGTCCAGGTCGGCACAGCATCGCTGACCGCCGATACTTTGCCGCGCGGTGGCGCCCGCCTCGTCACGCGCTTCGACATCGGCAGTCGCGACAGTCTCCGGAGCCGGCTCGAGGCACTCACCCTGACGCCTGCGCTGGAGCTCACCGAGTGGAGCGCCACAAGCTCAGGTGGGCCGGCAGCGTTCGCGGTCCACGGTTCGCGGAGCGGCGACCGGATCTTCCGTGCGACACTCACCAGCGAGGGCGACACCGTACGCACGGTCCCGATTGAGCCGGGGCGCGCGCTGCCCCTCTTCGCCGCCACACTCAGGGCATCACTCAACGCGGTCTTCAGCACGGGCGATACCCTCGTGCTGCCTGTGCTGGATCCCTTCAGCGCCACAGTCGCGGAAGTGCGGCTACGCTCGCTGCCCTCGCAGGGACAGATGATCTTTGTGGATAGTGCGGCGATCGATCCGGCCACCAGCAAGTGGGTCGCCGCGCTGACTGATACGGTGCATGCCAAGCTCCTGGTGCAGCTCGGCATGGATGCGCCCGTACGCCTCTGGCTCGACGGCGAGGGCTTCCCGTTACGCGCCGAGCTGCCGAATGGGCTGGTGCTGGAGCGCACCGCGTTCGAGATCGCGAACCTCAATTTCCGGAACGGTGATCGTCCCGCTGGTCCACGCGTCCGCCTGCGCCGGCATCTCGCCAGCGAGGGCGACCCTGTCCTGCCGGAAGACTCAGCGGCCACGCTGGTCTTTCCCGCACGGGACTCCGCGATCGCGGCATTGCGGGACGCCGTACTCCCGGGCTCGGCCACGCGTGCGGACACTCTCGACGCGCTGGCACACTGGATCGGTCGCCGCATACGAGTGGCCGAGGGAACCGATGACGCCGTCGCCACGTTGCGGGCGCGATCCGGCTCCGCCGTGGGACGGGCTCGGCTCTTCGTCGCGGCCGCGCGTGGCGCGCGCATCCCGGCTCGACTGGCGCTCGGGGTCCGCCAGGATGGCCTGCAGTGGACTGCGGCATTGCTGCCCGAAGCGTACATTGACGGATGGCGGCAGGTCGATCTCCGGCGCGGACGCATTGGCGAGGACTCATCCGTGCGGATGCTGCGCCTCAGGAGCAGCGGCTTTCCGTTTGAGCAGGACGCATTGCTTGCCTCATTCATGAGACACCCGGAATGATCCAGGTCGACCATCTGGTCAAGCGCTACGGCGGCTTCACCGCCGTCGATGACCTGTCCTTCTCCGTGCCGCGCGGCACGCTCTTCGGCTTCCTCGGGCCCAACGGCGCGGGCAAGACGACAACCATGCGGATGATCGCGCAGATCCTGCGGCCCACCTCGGGTGAAATCCGGATCGCGGGCGTGCCCACCTGGGAAAAGCCGCAGGTCATCAAGCAGATGATCGGCTATATCCCTGATCGGCCCTATGTCTATGAAAAGCTGACGGGCGCCGAGTTCGTGCGGTTCGTCGCGGCACTGTACGGGCAGGAAGGCCGCGCGGTGGAGCGCCGGATGAACGAACTGCTCGAGGTCTTCGAGCTCACGCCCTGGCGCGATGAACTGACCGAGAGTTACAGCCACGGCATGCGCCAGAAGCTGATCATCTCCAGCGCCTTTGCGCACCGGCCCGAGGTGATTGTGGTGGACGAGCCGATGGTAGGGCTCGATCCCAAGAGTGCGCGCACCCTCAAGGATCTCTTCCGGGCCTATGTGGACCGTGGCGGCACCATCCTGATGAGCACGCACACGCTGGAGGTGGCGGAGGGAATGTGCGACCGGATTGCCATCATCCAGCGTGGCAAGCTCCTGGCCGAAGGAACCATGGCGCAGCTGAAGGCACAGAGCGCGTCGGGTGACGAGAGTCTCGAGGCGCTCTTCCTGCGCCTCACCGGTGGCCTGCAGGCGAGCGGCCTGGAAGCCATTTTCGATGAGCACTGACGCGCTGCCGGTGTCGGTGCGGCAGGTGCCGCGCCAGCCGAGCCTGGGTGATGTGCTGGCGCCCAAATGGCGAAGCGCGCTGGCGCGAAGCCGCACCGGCCATCGCGGACGCGGGCTGCGCACTCTCCTCTTCCTGGGAGTGGGCGGCCTCTTCTGGGCCGCGGCGTTCGGGATCTGCTACCGGGTGCTCAAGTTTGTGAACACCCAGGAGATCGGCATCCTGCTGGCGTCCAAGATGCTCGGCGTGATCTTCCTGGCGTTTGCCGCCATCCTGCTGCTCTCCAACCTGATCACGTCGCTCTCCAGCTTCTTCCTGGCCCGCGACCTCGACCTGCTGGTGGCCGCTCCCCTGCACTGGTTCCGGCTCTATCTGGCGAAACTGCTCGAGACCACCGGCCACAGTTCCTGGATGGTGCTGGTGATGGCCGTGCCGATCCTCACAGCGTACGGTGTTGTATTTGACGGTGGGCCGCTCTTCCCGTTCGTGGCGCTGGCGGCCCTGCTGCCCTTTGTCATCCTGCCGGCCGTTGTCGGCTCAGCGATCACGCTGGTCCTGGTGAACGTGTTTCCCGCGCGCCGCATTCGCGACCTGCTGACACTGGTGGCGCTGGGGACAGTGGGCGGGCTGGCGCTCCTGTTCCGGATGGTCCGGCCGGAGCGACTGGCCCGGCCCGAAGGCTTCGAGAACCTGGTCGAGTTTCTTGCCGTGCTGCGGGCGCCCACGAATCCCTTCCTGCCGACCCAGTGGGCGTCGGACATGATCATGAACTGGCTTCGACACATTGCCGATCCCCTGCCGATCGTCCTGCTGGTCACGACAGCCGCCGCGTTCGTCATCATGGGCGGCTGGCTTCATGGCCGCCTTTTCCGCGAGGGCTACAGCAAGTCACAGGAGGGCGCCGAACGTTTCGTTCGCGGCCGTTCCTGGTCGGGGCTCACGGCACGTGTCGTCGGCGGGCTCGCGCCGGCACGACGGGAGTTCCTCCTCAAGGACATTCGGCTCTTCTTCCGGGATCCGACCCAGTGGAGCCAGCTGATCCTGCTGGGCGTACTGGTGGTGGTCTATGTATTCAATATCCGGTCTCTCCCGCTCTTCTCGGGCGAGAAGGTGCCGTTCTTTCTCGTCACGGTCATTGTGTTCCTGAATCTTGGGCTCGCCGGGTTCGTCCTCACCGCCATCGCGGCGCGGTTCATCTTTCCGGCGGTTTCGCTGGAAGGGCGGCAGCTCTGGCTGATCCAGTCGAGCCCGCTCCGGTTCCGGACGCTGCTGCTCAGCAAGTACTGGCTCGGCACCCTGCCGCTGGTGATCCTGGCGCTTGGCATCACCGCCACCACCAATGCGCTGCTGCATGCGTCCACCTTCATGATGCTGGTCAGCTGCGGTACCATCGTCGCCTTCACCTGCGCCGCCAGCGCGCTCGCGCTCAGTCTCGGTGCGTACTATCCCAAGTTCGACACCGAAAACGCCGCACAGATTCCCACGAGTTTCGGCGGACTGATCTTCATGATGAGCGGCATCGCGCTCCTCGGGCTGCTGATCGCCATCGAGGCCGTGCCGGTCAGCGCCTTCCTGCGCGCGCACCAGTCGGGCGAGGAGTTCGTGCTCACACCTGGCCTGCTGCTCGCCCTCGGCGCCGTTGGTGCCGTGTGCGCGGTAACCGCAGTCGTGGCGCTCGGGCTGGCATCGAAGAGGCTGGACGCGCTGGAATACTGACAGTCGACGGTCAACGGTCGACGGGGTGTGTCATCCTGAGCAACGCGAAGGATCTGCTCCCCTCGGGGTTCGGGGCCTGGCGGGCAAGATTCCTCGCTACGCTCGGAATGACATCTTTCGTCGACCGTAGACCGTCGACCGTCGACCGTTGACCGTTTTCCCGTTCCCTTCCGCATAACCGCGGTACCACATATCTCCAGGATCCTTCCGACTTTGGGACCTCACCTCACGGGAGGATCCCATGAAGCAGACGTTCTTGCCACTGTTGCTGCTTGCCGCGGCGTGCAGCACCGGTACCGAAAGTCCCACGACGCCGCTCGATGCCCCTGCTGAGGCACGCCATCCGGCTGCCAACCTGGACGCATCGCGCGAGCAAATCGCGCGGCAGTTTGCCCGGGCGCTCCGGGCGCAGGACTTCCGCAGCTACATCCGCCAGGCCCTCGATACCTCCTCGGTGGAAGAGGGCAAGATCGCGGTGGACCAGTTTCTCATGGCCGACCACGGTCGAGGCGCGCGGGCACTCCGCGGCGCCGACTCCAGCGCAGTGGACAATGTCACCGCCGCACGCCTGGAGATGTACTTTCCGGTGCCTCGACACCGAAACGCCTGGCAGGGCGACGACCATGTCCTGGTGGGCACCATCGGGGCTGACGGCACCATTCCGGTGGCATTCACCCTCGACGGCCAGCGCGTGGCGCTCGATCCGGCGCTGCCTCCGGACGTTCCGGTCCTGGCAGTGGTGCCGCGCGAAACCGATTTCAGCGCAACTCGCCGGCACAACGTCTCCTTCGCGATGTGCACGGACTGCGATGGCGGCGGCGATGACGGCGGCGGCGGCACGGTGGGCACGGGCGGTGGCGGAGGCGGTGGTGGTTCCACCAGCGTCATTCCAGGCCTCTACCTCACGCAGAGCCACCTGAATGACAAGTTCGAGTCCTGGCTCAAGGGCGCGCCAGAGATCGAGATTTCCGTCCTGGGCCAGAAGGGGTCGACCGATTCCCTGACCACCTATCAGTGCATCAACGAGCGCGCCGTCTATCCGTACAACTTCAACCAGGACGACAAGGACTGGAGCGGTTCCGCGCTGCTGATGAGCCAGAGCCAGCTCGACAACTTCAGGACCACGCATCCGGGACAGGCCTTGCGGCTGTTCTTCGTCGAGGACGACGACACGCCCTGCGTGATGAAGGCGAGCCAGACGGACCTCAAGGCCATCATCCAGGCGGTGGACGCACTGGTCAAGGGCCTGGCGGGTGGCAGCGACGTGACCACGTGGTACGGCAAGGTCTGGAAGTACCTGCCGGTGGTGCAGCAGCTCGTGTCCCTCGGCAGCTCGCTGATCAAGACCAACGACGATCTCATCGGTAACGCGGTGGAGGACATTACCACCACCGAACGCCACGCCGGCTACAACTGGATCGTCAAGGGCAGGAACGCCGAGACCAATGGGTACATCTCACTGGAGATGCGATGAACAAGCGCGCGAGCGTGTGCGCCGCCCTGTTCCTGCTGGCCGCGCCGAAGTCCGGCGCGGCCCAGCAGGCAGCAGGCTGGGCCATCAGCGGATCGGTGGCACAGACCTGGTTCAGCCACGCGGCCACCGGTGAGTCAACCGATTTTGGCCCCTCGCCTGGCCTCACGGTTGGCGTGGGATTCACCCGCCACTTCGCGAAGTGGGAAGCATCCCTCGTAGCTGATAACGCTCCCTCGGTGCTGCGCGCCTCTGACTCGGTGTCGGTTCTCCAGATTTCCGCGCTCTCGTTCGGACGCACGGGCCTGGCGTTCCTGCTCGGGCGGACCCTGTCGCGCGCCGGATCGGCTTCGGTCATCGCCGGCGCTGGCGTGCGGCTGGACGCATGGAGCCTGCCCGAGGAGGAGCATCGCTGGCGCGCTGGTGGCGAGGTCCATGCGGCGTTGCGATTCGACGCCGGCGCGCTCGCCATCGAGAACCGCCTGACCGTTGGTCTTTCAGGCAGTCCATTCGATGCCGCGGACCTGCCAGGCGGCTATCGGCGTGAGACGCTGAAGTGGATGGAAGTCGGGTTGGGAGTGAGGGTGGGACTGTGACGGTCGTGAGGCGTGGGGCGTGAGGCGTGAGGCGTGAGGCGTGAGGCGTGAGGTTCCCATGTGCCATAACCCATGCCCCATGCCCTAGGCTTTCACCCCGCACGCTTCACAGTAGAGCCCATCATCCCGCAGTGCCGCCGAACACGCAGTGCAGCAGCGGCCCGTGGAAAGACGCGAACCACACGTGGAGCAGAAGACGGCGTCAGACTCGGGGCGTGGGCCACACGTAACGCAGGCCCCCGGGGCGCCCCCGTGACGCCGGGTCGCAATCATCGCCTCGAGTGCCGCATCATCGGGCAGGGCGGCACGCTCCTGTCGCATCGCCTCGACCGCGATCGCGGTGTAGCGACTCTTCAGTGCGCCATAATCGTCGTCGGAGAGCTTGCCCGTGGCCCGGTCAAATTCGATTTCGCGGAGCGCCTCGACGGCCCTGCTCCGCTCGGTGTCCTCGACGTCGAACGGATCGGCCGGCGCCGGGACCTGCGGCGACAGCCGAACCAGCGGGGCCAGCATGAACCAGACGCCCGCACATCCGAGTACCAGCGCCGCAACCAGCTCCCAGATCATCGCCCGTCGGATTCTGCGATTTCGCGCGCGAGCTCGGCCAGCTCGTCCCGCGTCGCATCAATCATCGGCGGCGTCGATGCTTCAGCCGGGGCCACGATGGCGCGACGGCGGAGGAGCACCCAGGCGAGCACGGCACCCAGCATGAGGATGAGGCTGCCGGGCACGAGATACCCGGCCAGGTTGAATCCTCGCGGTGGCGGCGCCATAAGCGCCTTCTCGCCATACTCCTGCACGAACGTGGCGATGATCTGGTCAGCGGTCTGCCCGCCGTCCCAGAGCTTCATGATTTCGCGATGCAGTTCGGGCGAATAGGTGCAGGTGAAGTCGGTGGTGCGGCAGGTGTAGATGTCGAGCCCGCAGCCGCACGAACAGCGCAGCTTCTTCTCCAGCGTCTGGATGGCCAGATCATTGTCCGCGGCCGTGGTGGGCGCCATCGGGCGCCCGGCAAGCCCGGGCGCACCGAGAGTGCCGATCGAGCCCTTGCCGGCAAGCGAATCAACCGACGACGCAGTTGCTGCCGCTTGCGCACGCAGGACGGTGACGCCAGCGACGCTGAAAAGTGTCACCACCATCGCTCGCCTGCTCACCGG
>DASSHL010000014.1:0-3575 GCA_035692845.1 Gemmatimonadales bacterium | reverse complement strand
TCCCCGCCCTCACCAGCTCATCGAGCGCACCAAGCGTGTCGGCGATTGGGACAGCAGGGTCCGGCCAGTGGAGCTGGTAGAGGTCGATGCGGTCGGTGTTGAGTCGCTTGAGACTGTCCTCGACCGCACGCCGGACGTACGCCGGGCTCGCGCCGTGGCGCTGCCCATCGAGCTTGCTACCGAATTTTGTTGCGAGGACAGCCTTGTCGCGCCGGCCGGACAGGGCTCGGCCGAGAAACACCTCGCTCTGCGTGTCTCCGTAGCTGTCAGCGGTATCGAAAAACGTGATGCCGGCGTCCAGCGCGGCGTGCACCACACGCGCGGTGCCCGCCGCATCGAGTTTCTTGCCGAAATTGTTGCAGCCGAGACCCACGACGCTAATGCGAAGCGAGCCAGTGGAACGAGTTCGCATGGATGCAAGTTAGGCGCATGGCGGAGCGGGCGCTCGGAGGTGAGAACCGGCTTAAGAGTATGGCCGCAGCTGTGACACGCGCAGCCGGCAACAAAACGCGGAACCCGAGTCTCGCGTCTCGTGTCCCGCGTCCAGCATAGCAGGGGTGGGATGCGCGCCGAAGGCCGAAAAACGGACGCGAGACGCGGGTCTCGTGTCCCATGTCTCGCGTCTCGCGTCCAGCATAGCAGGGGCGGGACTCGCGCCGAAGGCCGAGTCCCAACGAAAAAGCCCCGGCTTCACCGGGGCATAGCAGGGGCGGGACTCGAACCCGCGACCCCGGCATTATGAGTGCCGTGCTCTAACCAGCTGAGCTACCCTGCCAAGGGAGGGCAATCCTAGCCACTTGAACGGCCGGCCGTCAAGGAGCATCGCCTTCCGCCGGTGCCAGCCGATAGAGCCGCTCGCCAGGACGAATCATGCCGTACTGCTCCCGCGCGATCCGCTCCTGCACCGCCGGATCGGTCTCGATGGACTTTCGCAGCCGTGTCAGCGAGTCCACCATCCCGGTCAGCCGCACCTGCCGAGCCTGCTCGTTGGCCAGCTCGTGCTGGAGCGCGCGATAATCCCAGGTGCTGTACTCGCCCCCTTCGACCGCGAAGATGGCCATGACCGCCAGCAGTGCCAGCACCAGCCATCCGCGTACGCTCATGCGAAGTAGAGATCCCGCCCGGGATAGCTGGCCATCACGCCAAGCTCCTCGTTGATCCGGAGCAGCTGGTTGTACTTGGCAGTGCGGTCGGTGCGACTCGCGCTGCCGGTCTTGATCTGGCCCGACCCGGTGGCCACCGCGAGATCGGCAATGAAGGTGTCCTCGGTCTCGCCCGAGCGGTGCGAGATGATGATGCCGTAGCCGCTGCTGCGCGCCAGCTCGATGCACTGCAGCGTTTCGGTGAGCGTGCCGATCTGGTTCAGCTTGACGAGAATCGCATTGGCCGCGCCCTGCTCGATGCCCTTCCCCAGCAGTTCCACGTTGGTGCAGAAGATGTCGTCTCCCACGAGCTGGACCTGTTCACCCAGGCGTTCGGTGAGCGTGTGCCAGCCGTCCCAGTCGCTCTCGGCGAGTCCATCTTCGATGGAGACGATCGGGTACTTGTCCACCCATCCTTCGTAAAGCGCGATCATCTCGTCCGCGCTGCGCCGGCTGCCGTCGCCCTTCTTGAAGACGTAGGAGCCGTCGGCGTACAGCTCGCTCGCCGCCACGTCCAGGGCGATCGCGATGTCCTCGCCCGGCACGTAGTGCGCCGCCTCGATGGCCTGGATCACGACGTCGAGCGCGGCCTCGTTGGAGGGCAGCATCGGCGCGAACCCGCCTTCATCTCCCACCGCAGTGGAGAGGCCCATGCCACCCAGCACCTTCTTCAGTGCGTGGAAGACCTCGACGCCCATGCGGAGCCCGTCGGCAAAGTTGTCCGCCCCCACCGGCACCACCATGAACTCCTGCGCGTCCACGTTGTTGGAGGCGTGGGCGCCACCATTCAGGATATTCATCATGGGCACCGGGAGGATGTGCGCCATGGGGCCGCCGAGATAGCGATACAGCGGAAGTCCGCACTCCTGCGCCGCCGCGCGCGCGGTGGCGAGCGACACGGCCAGGATGGCGTTGGCCCCCAGCTTGCTCTTGTTGGGCGTGTCGTCCGTGTCCATCATCTCGGCGTCCACGGTCATCTGGTCCCGCGCATCGAGGCCTTCGAGCCGGGGACCGATGATCTCGTTGACGTTCCGCACTGCCTCCTGCACTCCCTTGCCGCCGTAACGGTCTGCGTCGCCATCCCGCAGCTCGACCGCCTCCCGTTCCCCGGTGGATGCACCGCTCGGCACGGCCGCCCGTCCGGTGCCGCCATCCGCCAGCAGCACTTCCGCCTCCACCGTGGGATTGCCTCGGCTATCCAGGATTTCTCGTGCGTGGACTTCGATGATGGTTGACATGCGTCTCAGGGTTGGGGTCGGGAGGAATGTAATTAGTCGCAGGTCGCAGGTCGCAAAGCGATGAGCGCTCAATGCCGGGAGCTTAGCCCTTCCATCGTACGTCGAGTCTGCACCATCAGCTCATCCCGGTCCTCCAAGTTGCAGCCTGCTGTCGGGATCGGCTCGCCGATTTTGAGCGTAATGGGGCGACGCCGCACATACCAGCCTCCTGGCGGGAGCGCCTCAAACGTGCCTTCGATGAACACCGGAACGATGGGCACCCCGGCACGAATGGCCAGCACAAAGGGCCCCTTCTTGAAATCGTGCAGCTTGCCGTCACGACTTCTCGTCCCCTCGACAAATACAATGGCCGACAGGCCGGACCGGAGTCGCTCGGCGGCCTCATCGTAGGCGGCGAAGGCGTCGCGCAGGTTGGTGCGATTGATGGGAATCTCGCCACGCGCACGCAGGGCCTGGCCAAAAACGGGAATCGAGAGCAGTTCCTTCTTGGCGACGAACCGGACCGATCCCGGCAGATGGGCAAAGAGCACCCAGATATCGGCGAACGAGGTGTGATTGCTGGCAAAGACGTAACTCTGGCCCGGCTCCAGCCGGTCCGTGCCCTCGACATCGACATGAAGTCCGTTAGCGGCGATCAGCGAGCGACCCCAGTTCCGTCCCGCGCGGTCGTAGACGCCCCCGGGCCGATGCTTCACGCGGAGCAGCGCTGCCAAGATGCAGGCCGAACCGTACCAGACGACGAGCGCCACCAGCGAGGCCACGTACCAGGGGATCTTCAGGAACTTCATGAGAAGTGATTGAACCCCGTGAGCGTGAGCCGGCTGCCGCGAAACATGAGGCGCATCCCGCGGCCGTGATGGCAGGTCCCCACCCGAGTCAACGTCAGTCCCGTCTCCCGTTCGAACACGCGGGCGCCATCGTCACCAAAGGACGATGGCAGCGCCGCCAGCAGCTCGTAGTCTTCCCCGCCCTTGGCGGCGAAGATCGCCGGCTCGCCGCGCGCAGCGAGCGCCGCCACGACAGCTGATGGATGCAGTGGAAGCTGCTCGAGCATGATCTCGACCTCAACACCCGACGCCGCGGCCAGATGTCCCGCATCTGAAGCAATCCCGTCGCTCAGGTCGAGCATGGCGTGTGCGCCGTGCGCTGCGAGCCACTGTCCCTCGACGATCCTGGGTGATGGCGTTGCGAAACG
>DASSHL010000013.1:0-6580 GCA_035692845.1 Gemmatimonadales bacterium | reverse complement strand
CCGAGGCCGACAGTCTCGATGTCTTCGAGGTGAAGAGCATCGGCGACACGGTGCTGCTCCGAGGCTCCACCGGCGTCGCGCTCGCGTCCGCGCTCAACTGGTATCTCGAGAATGTCGCCCGCACGAATGTCACGAGTCCGCTCGTGCCGATTCAGCTGCCCACACCACTCCCTGCCGTCACTGCACCAGTCCGCATCACGACTGCCTACCGGTATCGCTACTTCTTCAACTACTGCACCTTCTCCTACTCCATGGCGTGGTGGGACTGGTCCCAGTGGGAGAAGATGATCGACTGGATGGCGCTCAAGGGCGTGAACCTTCCGCTCGCCGTCACGGGGCAGGAGGCCGTGTGGCAGCGCGTGCTCCATGACCTCGGCTTCAACGACTCCCAGATCGGCAACTTCCTGGTGGGCCCCGCCTATTTCCCCTGGGGCTGGATGGGCAACATCGACGGCCTCGGCGGGCCGCTGCCCGAGAGCTGGATCAACAGCCACATCACGCTCGAGCGACAGATCCTTGCCCGTGAGCGCGCGCTGGGCATGACCCCGGTGCTGCAGGGCTTCACGGGCCGCGTCCCCAGGTCCATCACGGACGTGATTCCCTCGGCGACAATCCACCAGACCGGCGACTGGTCTGCCGGCTTCTCCGGCACCTGGTTCCTCGATCCACAGGACACGCTGTTCCAGAAGATCGGCCGCGATTTCATCGTCCGGCAGCGCGAGCTTTATGGTACCGATCACGTGTACGCCGCCGATCCATTCAACGAGATCAATCCACCCACCAACGATTCGACCTTTCTTGCGGGGATGGGCCACGCCATCTACGAACCGATGCGCGCCGCCGACTCCCTCGCCACCTGGGTGCTCCAAGGGTGGTTTCTCTATTATCAGGCGAATTTCTGGAAGGAGACCGAAGCGCGAGCGCTGCTTGGCGCGGTCCCGGACGGCCGCATGCTGGTGCTCGATCTCTACGGCGATCGGCACCCGGTCTGGCGCGAGCGCGACGCCTTCTACGGCAAGCCGTGGATCTGGAACGTGCTGTACAACTTCGGTGGCCAGGTGAGCATGAGCGGCGACCTGCCGGCCATGGCGACAAATCTTCAGGCCGCGCTCGCGAGCCCGGACCACGGCCGGATGGAAGGTCTCGGCATGACGATGGAAGGACTGGGATACAATCCGGTCATTCCCGATTTCGTGCTCGGCATGGCCTGGCATGACAGCGTCCCGCCTGTCGAGCCCTGGGTCCACGACTACGTGATCCGCCGCTACGGCCAGCCCGATTCGACTGCCTGGGAGGCGTGGAAGATTCTCCTCGGCACCGTGTACAGCTCCGCACCGCAAACCGGCACCTTCCTGGCCGAGCGACCCCAGTTCTATCGCAAGGGAGTGGCGTACCGCACGTCGCCGATCGCACCCTATAATGAAAGCAAGCTGGTTCGCGCGCTCCAGCTCCTGCTCGACGCCGAGCCAAGCCTGGCCGGGAATGACGCCTACCAATATGACGTGGTGAACCTCACCCGCCAGCTACTGGGTTCGCGCGGGCTTCCGATGGTCAACGCGCTGGAGCAGGCATTCATCGCGAAAGATCGTGACGCGCTCGCCAAGGCGGAGCGAGACATCGTCGAGCTGCTCACCGATCTCGACACGCTGGTGGGAACGCGAAGAGAATTCCTGCTTGGCAGCTGGCTCGAGGACGCGAAGCGCTGGGCCACCAGCGACGAGGAACGGCACCTCTACGAATGGAACGCGCGGAACATCATCACCCTCTGGGGCACCAAGTGCACCGAAGGCCAGAATGATGACCTGAACCTGTATGCCTACAAGCAGTGGCAGGGGATGTTTTCGACCTACTACCTTCCGCGCTGGCAGGCGTTCTTCCGCGAGCTCAACCAGTCGCTGGATAGTGGCACCACATTCAATCGGGCGCCGTTCGCCTCCCGCATGTGTGGCCGGGAGCAGGAATGGTCCCGCCGGACCGACAACTTTCCGGCCGAACCCAGGGGCGATGCGCTGGCCCTGTCGCGAACGCTGTTTCGGAAGTATTTCCCCTCTTCGAGGGACTGATGCGACCCGCTCACCTGGCGTCGATCCTCTTCGGGCTGGCCGGACTCGGATTCCTGGCAGGTGGCTTCATCCTGCGAGGTCTCGGTCCAGCGGCACAGGTGCTCCAGGTGATTGGGGCCGTGTTTCTCGTGGTTTGTGCCTGCTGGCTCGTCGTGGCACGCCGTCGCCTGGCGAGCAACCGTCTTGAACAGGGAGGAAGTTCCGATGGCGCTTGAGATGCGCAGTGAGTGCGAGCGATGCCACGCACCGCTCGAGGGCGAGGATACCGCATTCATCTGCAGCTACGAGTGTACCTTCTGCGCCAATTGCGCGGATGAGATGAACGAAGTCTGCCCCAACTGCGGCGGCGAACTGGTGCTCCGGCCCATTCGCCAGCACGTACGTCGCCCTGCCTGAGGTCACGAAGGCACGAAAACACGAACGCACGAAAGCGGGCGCCCGATGAACTCCGTGCTGGGAATTTTCACGTTGGCATTTCCGGTGATGGTGATTGCCTGTAATTCAGCAAAGGCACCCGAGCATGCCGCGGCCGCGAGCGACAGTGTCTCCACTCCCCATGAAGTCACCGTCATCGCGCGGAACTACGCCTACCAGATGCCGGACACGCTCGCCAGTGGTCTCACCACCTTTCATCTCCTGAACAAGGGTACAGAGCCGCATCACCTGATGCTCTATCGGCTTGAGGATGGCAAGACGATGAGCGACGGGTTCGCCGAGCTCAAGACCGGCGGGCCGCTTCCATCGTGGATGCATCCGGTGGGCGGGCCCAATGCACCGGCGCCGGGCAGTGATTCCTGGGCTACCGTGTCGTTAACGCCAGGACACTACATGGCCTTCTGTCACATCCCGAGCCGGGATCATGTGCTGCACCTGGCCAAGGGTATGATGAAGGCTGTGACGGTGGTGCCATCAGCCGGCACGCGGGCCCCTGTGCCACCGGCCGACCTGACCGTCACGCTGACTGACTATGCCTTCAACTTTTCGCGCACCCCGGTGGCCGGCCCGCAGACCCTCGCCATTATCAACCAGGGGACCGACACGCATGAGCTGATCCTCTCCCTGCTCGATCCGGGCAAGACGCCGGAGGATTTCGTGCACTGGATCAACAACCAGAATGGGCCGCCGCCGGTGACGCCATACGGCGGTGCCACCGACATCGCGCCGGGCGATACCATTCTGGCCCGGATAGATTTCAAGCCGGGCGACTACAGCGTTACCTGCCGAGTGCGGGCGGCGACCGATAGCCTGACCCACGACTTGCACGGTATGAGCATGGGATTCACCGTTCAATGAGCAGGCGCAGCAGCGCGTCGACCTTCGGTCATGATCCGTTCGATCCACTGGAAGGCCGCGTGGACGACACCCTCGACCTCCACGGTTTCACCGCCGCCGAGGCACGCATTCGGCTCGAGCAGTATTTCGCGGGTGCGAAGCGGCAGCGAGCAGGGCAGCTGGTCCACGTCATCACCGGCAAGGGCAGGAATTCCCCCAGCGGTGCGGTGCTCAAGCCCGCAGTCCGGAGTCTGCTGCGATCCGGCGCCGTCTCGGACATTTTCCGGTGGGGCATTGATGACGATGAAGGTGGGTTTCTCGTCCGGGTGGCCGGCGGCCGGTTTGGCTGAAACCAATGGAGCAAGCATCGAATGAAGCAGCTGATGGCCGTGCTGGTCCTCGCGGTCGCCTGTGCACCCGCGGCAACACGCGTCACGCTGCAGCCCGGCGTCGCGGTGACGCCGGAGCAGCGCATGGCGCTGTGGCAGGGACCGCGGGTGGACACGCTGCACAACATCCAGGTTGGCGACAGTGTGTTGAGCGGCATTCCGGCTGCGGAGCCCACGATCTGCGATAGCTGCCGTGTGACGCTGCCCCTGGCGGACATCGATTCCGTTTTCGCGCTCCCGCCCGGCCGCAGCCGCTTGGTTCCCGCGGCGGCCGCAGCAGCGGCGGTGCTGTCGATGGCGGGAATCTGGGCGTGGAGTGAGTAGGGGAGTCATCGGTCGTCAGTCGTCAACAACCCTGTCACTCGAGCCCACTCCCAGCCCTCTCCTCCGAGCCCACTGGCGCAACCTCGCGATGTTCAACTACGAGGTGACGCCTGGCGTGCTGGAGCCGCTGGTCCCTCCGGGCACTGAACTCGACGATTTCCACGGCCGGCTGTTCGTCAGCCTGATCGGCTTCCAGTTTCTCAGGGCAAGTCTCCTGCACATCCCGATCCCGCTGCATCGGCACTTTGCCGAGGTGAACCTGCGCTTCTACGTGAAGCGAAAGGCCGAGGATGGCTGGCATCATGGCGTGGTATTCATCCGGGAACTGGTTCCGCGCAGGGCGGTCGCGCTCAGTGCGGCACTGCTCTACAACGAGCCGTATCGTACCCTACCGTTGCGCGAGCGAGTCGACATGGATGGCGCTGACGCCGGAGCGCCCGGCCATGTGCGCTACGAGTGGCGCCTGCATCGGCAGTGGCAGCATCTCGAAGCGATGACGGAAGGGAAGCCGACGCCGCTGGAGCCGGGCTCGGAAGCAGACTTCATCGCGACTCGGCATTGGGGCTACGGAACATTCCATGATGGCCGGGGCATCGAATATCATGTGCGCCATCCGCGGTGGAGTATCTGGAATGTCCACCGCCACGACCTCCGGTGCGACGTGGCGGAGCTCTACGGCCAGCGCTTTGTGGCGCCGCTCAGCCAGCCGCCCGCGTCGGTGTTCGTGGCGGATGGATCAGAGGTGAGTGTGTCGAGGTGGAGGGGGATATAGGGCTTGAGGCTTGGGGCTTGGGGCTTGGGGCTTGGGGCTTAGGGCTTAGGGCTTAGGGCTTAGAGCCGACCGATACTGGTCTGTTCCTCATCCTGAGCGCAGCGAAGGATCTACTGCTCTGCAGCTGGGAGCCAGTTGCGCGCCGAGACAAAGCCGGGCCGGATCCTTCGCTTCGCTCAGGATGAGGAACGGGTTAGCTTCAACTTCCAGGCCTGAACTGCCGCAAGCTGATATCACCCCTAGCCCCTAACCCCTAGTCCCTTTCCCATGCCAGACCTCGCCACGATCTACCTCACCGACATGTTGCTCCGCCTGGAGAAGCTCCGCTCCACGGCCGAAGGCGCCATTGCCCAGTGCAGCGACGCGAGCTTCACCGCGAGCCCTGACGCGGAGACCAACAGCATTGCGCTGACGGTCAAGCACATCGCAGGCAACCTCCGATCGCGCTTCAGCGACTTCATGGTGAGCGACGGCGAAAAGCCGGACCGCCACCGGGATGATGAATTCATCCTGATGCCGCGCGACAGCCGCGAGGCGCTCCTGCAGCGCTGGAGCGAATCGTGGGATCTCCTGCTTCATGCGGTAGCTGCGCTCACCGCCGACGATCTCGGCCGAACGCTCACTATCCGCGGCGAACCGCACACGGTGGTTTCCGCCCTTAACCGCAATCTCGTCCACCTGGCATACCATGTGGGACAGATCGTGCAACTGGCCAAGCACTATGCCGGGCCCGAATGGCGCACGCTCACCATAGCACGCGGCGCGTCGGGCTCCTATAATGCCACGCTCAACGCCGAAGCGGCCAATGCAACCCGGGGAGATGCACGGTGAATTCCCATGCGCGCGGTGCGTTCGACGTCAGGACCATTCCCCAGCCCGCCGATGAGGAGGGCGTCGCCATCGGCCGCCTGCTGCTGGACAAGCAGTTCCATGGCGACCTCGAAGCGACGAGCAAGGGCCAGATGCTCGCAGTCCGCACCGGCGTCGCCAACTCAGCCGGCTATGTCGCCATGGAGCAGGTGACCGGCACCCTCCTTGGCCGGACGGGAAGCTTTGCCCTGCAGCACAGCGGCACCATGAACCGGGGCGAACAGGAGCTGCTGATCACCGTCGTTCCCGACTCCGGAACTGGTGAACTTGCCGGGCTGATGGGCACGATGATGATCATCATCGAGGGTGGAAAGCATTCGTATGATTTTGAGTATTCGATAGACGACTAGACGGCTGGACACTGGTCGCGGGTCGCGGGTCGCGGGTCAATCAAGGTTGTCATTCCGAGCGCAGCGAGGAATCTCGCCAGCCTGGCCCCGAAATCAGGGAGCAGATCCTTCGCGTTGCTCAGGATGACAGACCCCATCGACGGTTGACCGTCGACAGCTCACAGCTCCTAGCTCATAGCTCATAGCTCACAGCTCATAGCTCACAGCCCACAGCTCACAGCTCACGAGGAGACCCCTGATGAAGCCGCACCTCGTCCTGCTTGCGTCCCTGGTCCTCACTCCAGCCTGTGCCACGAAGAAAGACACCGCGCAGAAGCCCACCGAACGCCAGGTGGACAGCGCCATCGGCAACTCGAACCTGCCGGGTGCGCAGGGTGTGAAGGGGGCGATGCGGGTGGCGGATTCAGCAGCGGCAAGGCAGGCGAGATTGGACTCCATTTAGGGGTCAGGGGCCAGGGGTCAGGGTTGAAAAACGAACCTCCGCCCCCGTTGTGCCTAGCCCCTAGCCCCTAGCCCCTAGTCCCTCTCCGCCAACGCCTC
>DASSHL010000012.1:0-2527 GCA_035692845.1 Gemmatimonadales bacterium | reverse complement strand
CTGCCTGCCGGGCGCCGGATGGGAACCGATCAGGTCAGGCCGCCAGCCGCTGGCCATCGGCAGCGACACCGTAATGGTCAACCGCTACGAGCTGGTCAACAAGAACGCGCGGGCACTGGTCTATTACTGGTACGAAGGCCGTGGGCGGGTAGAACCCAGCGAATATCGGGTCAAATGGGAACTGCTGCGCGATGCCGCCCTGACGGGCCGCTCCGAAGAAGCACTGGTGCGGATCGTGGTGCCGATTACGGACAAGATGACCAATCCCGATTCCGTCGCCACAAGCGTCGGCAAGATGCTGGTACCGGCGGTGCGGCAGTTGCTGCCGGAGCCGGCGTAGGGGAGTCGTAGGTCGTAAGTCGTAGGCGGCGTTTCGATGCAGGTCGCAGCTTTCCGGTTATCTCCCCACCTTGGTATTCCTCACCTTATGGCATGGGTGATTTTCGCGACCTCAAAGCGTGGACGGCAAGTCGTGAGCTGGCTGCGATCACGTACCGGCTGACCGAGCGGTTTCCGGCTTCGGAGCGATTTGGCCTGGTGGCCCAGATGCGCCGAGCTGCTGTTTCGGTGATGTCCAACATTGCTGAGGGCGCCGGTCGCGGAACGGATCGGCAGTTTGCCACGATGCTGGCCGTGGCGAGTGGCTCGCTCCGTGAGGTGGAAAGCCAGTGCTACCTGGCTACTGACCTCGGTTACGGATCCGCCGACCTCTCGGCGGAACTTCTGGAAAGCAGCACTCGCACCGGCCGCCTGCTCTTCGGCTTGGTGCGATCACTACGCGCTCGCTAATCACGACCTACGACTTACGACTTAAGACCTACGACCGTCCCACAATCAGCCCTTCTCCAGCCTCTCGACGTGTCACCCGGCGCGCGGCCGGCAGCCGGCTCACCAGTATCCCGGTACAGCCCAGCACTGTCAGGGCAATGATCGAGAGCAAGGCACTGACGCCGGCGCGCATGGTTGTCATGTCAAAGGAGTGCACCAGCTCGGGACGCACCATGCGGCGCAGCTGCACGTAGTCGAGCGCGAACCCGGCCGCGCCGAGAATGAACAGCACCACCACGACGAGCGCGATCACGGCCACGGTCCGCAGCATCACTCGATGCCGCAGCAGGTATGCCGCGAGCATGATGACACCCACCCCGACGACGAAGGTCGTGGCCAACTGCTGGAAGCTGCCGATGACGCCGAACCGCCATCCCACTTCACCGAATCGCAGCGGCCACGCCGCGCTGATGACCTCGAGCGGTGGCTGGACGACCAGGAGTGCACCAAGGCCGTAGAGGCCCAGAAGCCAGGGGCGGGCGGAGAGAGATGAAGAGGTCATGGCGGCGCACGGTTAAAGAATGTCCAATAGTCACGCGGACGCTGGGATTGCACAAGTGGGGCCACGCTGGACGCGAGACGCACGACCCGGTTCCAGAAATGAATGGGGCGCCTTGCGGCGCCCCATGTCTGGCCATTCGGTCTGTACTGCGCGTGTTACGTGTTCTTCTTGCGGCGACGCACGAGGCCAGCGCCGCCCATGCCGGCGAGGCCGGTGGCGAGCAGCGTCATGGTCACGGGCTCCGGCACCGCCGTCACGCCCTGAAGCGCGAAGATGGCGTCGTTGTAATCCAGGTCACCACCACCGAGAATGTCTTCGAACCCGATGATGTAGGTGTACTCGGGCGGGAAGAGGTTGGTGTCCAGCGCGCCAAATTCATTCTCGTAATCGGCACGGGTCCAGACCTTGGTGTGCGGCGGGGTGTTGGCGTCATCGCCCAGGGCACCGGCGGTGCCGCTGTAGTAGATGTGATCGCTGCTGACGCAGCCGTCGTGCCCGTCGTCCGTCCCGGCAGTGTTGACGCAGAGGCCGAAGATGGCTTCATCGCCCACATTGAGGAACGAATCATCGGGATCCACCGCATCACCGGCGGCTGACGTGTGATTGTTGAACAGGAACGTGGCGGTGGAGAAATCGCCGACGTTCATCATGAACCAGAGGTCGTCATCGTAGAAAGCATCGCTTCCCACGAAACGGACCTGGATGTCCCCGTGCTTGATCAGGGGCTGGCCGAGAACGCCGTCGGCGCGCGCCGTGCCCGCGAACATCGCGAGCGAGGCTGCGACCAGGGCGCTTCGGCTCAGGAACGTGCCAAGCTTCATTGTGGAGCTCCTCGTGTGGGTTTCAGTGACCAACGACCAGACCAGCCGACCTGTCTCCGTTGCCTTCGACGTGTGCTTCGCGCGCCACCCTGAGACCGCCGAGGCCCAGCCAGACGGAAGCGATGGCGGCCAGCAGTGCGATCACGGCCGTCTTGACCGTGGCCGCGTGAAATGCCGGCGTGACGCGCTCGCTGAGCTTGGCCGAAATTCCGCCGAAGTCAACGAGAAAGGCGACGCCGCCCACCACGAGTATGAGTGCCAGCAGCAGGAACACCAGGGAGACCACCATCAGCCCGCGATACTGGCGCGCGATCAGCGCGGCGGCACCGGCAAGCGTGAGCCCGATGATCGGGGTCACGATACTTCCGAAGAGAAG
>DASSHL010000011.1:0-7855 GCA_035692845.1 Gemmatimonadales bacterium | reverse complement strand
TCCGTCCATCTGGTATCTCGCAGTGCTGCATGCGCCGGGAATTGACGCCGAGGGCGCCACCATTCCAGGAGTGCCGGGCATCGTGATCGGACGCAATCACGACATTGCCTGGGGCATGACCGCATCGTATGTCGACGACGCGGACGACGTGCTGGAGGAATTCTCCGCCGACAGCGCGCAGGTGCGCCGGCCCGGGGGCTGGACCCCCATTGCCACGGTGAGTGAAACCCTGCGAGTGAAGAATGATTCCGCGCTGATCTATCGGCGCCGCCGCACCAGCAATGGACCCATCGTCCACTGGATTGCGGGGAGCCCGCTGACGGGCATCGCGCTCCGCTGGTCGGGGCAGGACGCGAGTCCGGCCGGTCTCCTGGCGTCGCTCGCGCTCATGAAGGCACACAATTGGACCAGCTTCCGCGCCGCACTCGCCGACGTCAAGGCGCCGACGCTGGGAATGACCTACGCGGACAGGGCCGGGCATATCGGATATACCGTCGCGGGAGGTGTGCCGGTGCGTGAAAAATCCGGCAGCGGTGCATCGGGTCCGGGCTGGGCTGTGGATTCAGCATGGCGCGGATACCTGAGCCCCGAAGAAGTGCCGTCTGCCCTCGATGGCGCTCCGTTCTTCGTGACGTCCAACAACAGGATCATTGGCGACGAGTACCCGTACTTCCTGTCCACGGCCTGGGCATCGCCCTATCGCGCGGAGCGCATACGCGCCATGCTCGCGGCCGATAGCTCACTGTCGGTTCCGGATGTGGCGGCGATGCAGATGGACGTGAACAGTGTCTTCGCGAGGCGCATGCAAGGCGTGGCCGCGCGGGCCGCAGCAGCTGCTGGCGATTCCTCCGCGGCTCAACTCCTGGAACACTGGGATGGTTCCATGCGCGCCGATCTTCTGGCGCCGACGCTGTTCTGGCGCTGGAACGAAGCAGTGCGAACCGAGCTGCGGCGGTTGCCGTCGGCCAGCCCATCCACCTGGGCTGCCCAGCATCGCTGGATGCTGAGCGACACGATCCGACTCGCCGACGGTCGTGTGATGGCGTTTGACACGCTGAGTACCAGGGCCATGCGCGCGGCGCTTGCGGACCCGCGCTCGCGCTGGGAGTGGGGCAGGGCACATCGTGTCGTCGAGCGGCACCCGTTGGGCGATGTGCCGGTGCTTGGTCGCGTGCTGCAGCTGAATATTGGACCGGTCGCGGTGCCGGGAGGTGATTACACCGTGAACCTGTGCACGTCCGGCGGCGATACCATCCCCTGGAGCTGCACGGAAGGCCCCTCCATGCGGTTCATTGCCGACATGGGGAACGACGCAGGAGCCTGGTTTGTCCTGCCGGCCGGGCAATCCGGCAACCCGCGCTCGCCCCATTACCGCGACCAGTTTCCCCTCTGGCAGCAGGGGAAGCTGGCCTGGCTGCCCCTCTCGCCTCTGGCGGTCACGGCGCCGCGAGTACTATGGCTGGTGCCGCGCCACTGAGCGGCGGCCTGCTTGATTAGCCCCCCTCGGCGCCGGTATCTTCCGCCCCGCCATGGCTCAATCTGACAACGTGATGGATAAGCTGGTCTCGCTCGCCAAGCGGCGGGGCTTCGTGTTCCAGTCCTCCGAGATCTACGGTGGTCTCGGTTCGGTCTGGGACTACGGCCCGCTGGGCGTCGAGCTGAAGAAGAACGTGAAGGATCGCTGGTGGCGCGCGATGGTGCATGCCCGCGACGACATCGAGGGCATCGATGCCGCGATCCTCATGCATCCACGGGTCTGGGAAGCATCCGGGCACGTCGCCGGCTTCACCGATCCGCTGGTGGACTGCCGCACCTGCAAGTCCCGTTTCCGGGCCGACCAGCTGGCGACCGCGGCCTGCCCGCAGAAGCCCAGCAAGCACCCGGGTGAGCACAGCGCATGCGATCTCACCGAGCCCCGGCTCTTCAACCTCATGTTCAAGACGTTCATGGGGCCGGTAGAGGAGCAGGCTGCCGTGATCTACCTGCGGCCGGAGACGGCGCAGGGGATCTACGTCAATTATCTCAACGTGCTGCAGGCCTCCCGCCAGAAGGTGCCGTTTGGCATCGCGCAGATTGGCAAGGCATTCCGGAATGAGATCACGCCCGGCAACTTCATCTTCCGGACTCGCGAGTTCGAGCAGATGGAGATGCAGTTCTTCGTGAAGCCCGGCACCGACGGCGAATGGTTCGAGCGCTGGCGCGAATGGCGCATGGAATGGCACCAGGGCCTGGGACTCAATCCCGGCAGGCTGCGCTGGCATGAGCACGGCCCCGGTGAACTGGCCCACTACGCCAAGGCCGCCTTTGACATCGAGTATGAATTCCCCTTTGGCTGGAATGAGATCGAAGGCATTCACAATCGCACCGATTTCGATCTTCGGCGGCACCAGGAGTCATCCGGCAAGAAGCTGGAGTACTTCGACCAGCCCGCCAACGAACGCTATCTGCCCTACATCGTGGAGACCTCGGCGGGTGCCGATCGTGTGACGCTCACGGTGCTGGTGGACGCGTATCGCGAGGAGCAGGTGGAAGGCGAGACGCGGGTGGTCCTGGGCTTCTCGCCCGCGCTGGCGCCGATCAAGGTGGCGGTCCTGCCGCTCATGAAGAAGGATGGGATGCCCGAGGTGGCGGACCGCATCTACCGCGACGTCCGCGGCCATGTCAACGCGTTCTACGATGACAGCGGCGCCATCGGCCGGCGCTACCGGCGACAGGACGAGGCGGGAACGCCGTTCTGCGTCACCATCGACACCGACACGCTCACGGATGGCACCGTGACCATCCGGGAGCGCGACAGCATGCAGCAGGTGCGGGTCGCAGGGGATCAGGTGGCGGCGTGGGTGACGGAGCGGATCGCGAAGTAGGGCACGGCGTGCCGTGCCGTTCCGATCTATATTAGGGATACCATGACCTACGAAAAGACCACCTCGCTTTCCGCCGCGGAGATCTTCGCCCGCGCCCGGCAGTTCTTCGCCGAGCGGGTGCCCCAGCAGGCCGCCTATCCCGAGAAGGGCGGCGACACCTGGCAGGTGTTCCGTGGCCAGGGTACCGAAGAGCTTACCATCGCGGTCTTTCCGGATGGGGCGGCGTCCAGGATCCGTGCGTCCACGCTGTTCTTTGACCAGCCGCTCGACCGTTTCCTCTCCACGTTGCCCGAGGCAGATTCGCAGGTGTCGGCATGAGCGGTGAAACGCTGCCCCTTCGCATTCGGGTGCAGGATATCTGGGAAGAGATTCCCATGGCGGCGGATGCTGCGCTGTCGGTGGCGGAGCTGAAGCGGGAAGCGCTCGAACGCGTGCGGATTCGCCGCGACCCCGCGGGCTACGTCGTCAAGTTTCGGGGCGCCGAACTGTTCAACGAGGCAGGATCGCTGAAGGATGCGGGTGTCGTGGCCAACGCCAACCTGATCGTCCTGCCGCGCCGGCGGCGGCCGGTGCGCTGAGCATGGCGGGCGCCGCCGGCATGCGCGCGCTCACCATCGCAGCAGCAGCCTTTCTGGCGTTCGATGGTGTGGCGCTTCTCGTTGGTGGCATCTGGCTCCACAGGGTGGTGCTCATCGTGATGGGCATGGTGATCATCGCCGGGTCGCTGCTCGTGGGCGTCTACTGGCGCTGGCAGCAGCGCCAGGCCGGCGAAATCGCAGCGGCCCGCCAGTCGCTCGCCTCCGAGGCCCGCCAGCTTCAGGATCTCATCCGCCGCAACTGAGTTATCGTGCCGGTCCCTGTCTTTTCCCATCCCGATTGTCTCGCGCACGAGCCTGGCCCGGGGCATCCTGAGTCGCCCGAACGTCTGCGCGTCCTGCTCGAGCGACTCCGCGAATCGCCACTCGTGGCGCTGAGGGAAGCGCCGCTGGCGACAGATGCGCAGCTCCACGCAGTGCACGATCCCGCCTACCTCAAGCGCCTCGCGACCACGGCGGCCGCCGGTGGCGGCGTGCTCGACGCCGATACCGTCATGAGCGCATCCAGCTGGGATGCGGCGCGGCGGAGTGCCGGCGGGGCCATCGCAGCCGTGGAGGCAGCGATGGGAAGCCGGAGCTCGGCGTTTTCCGCCGGCCGTCCTCCGGGTCATCATGCGCTGGCCGATTCCGCCATGGGCTTCTGCCTCCTTGCCAACGCCGTCATCGCCGCTCGGCACGCGCAGGTTCTTGGAGCCGAGCGACCACTGATCGTTGACTGGGACGTGCACCACGGCAACGGCACGCAAGCCCTGCTGGAGCAGGATGCTTCCGTTCGGTTTGTCTCCATGCATCGCCATCCCTGGTGGCCCGGAAGCGGAACCGCCGAAGAGCGCGGAGTTGGCAACATCTGGAATGTGCCTCGGCCCCCTGGCCTCGCTCCCGGGCGTTACGTGGCCGATCTCTGGGCTGCCGTGATTGAGGCGACTGCCGGATGGGCACCAGACCTGGTCATCGTCTCCGCCGGCTTCGACAGCATGGCGGGTGACCCGCTGGGCGGCTTCACGCTCGAGCCCGAGCACTACGACGAACTCACCACCCGGCTCCGGGCGCTGCCTGGTGCGCCGGCTCTCGTGGGGCTCCTGGAGGGCGGCTACATTCCATCGCGCCTGGCCGACGGCGCCATGGCCCATCTCACCGCCCTGAGCTGAACTGACCGCTGCCGGAGGCCGCTGTGCCGCTGCGACTCGAAACCGAGATCCTCGAACTCACCACTCGCCATCCGTTCATCATCGCGCGCGGCGGGCAGTCGGCCTATCGCACCGTCATGGTCCGGCTGGTGGACGAGGACGGCGTCGAGGGCTGGGGCGAGGCGGCCCCGACAAGATTCTATGGCGAGACGGCGGACAGCGTCCTGGCGGCGCTCAAGGTCTACGGCGGCGTGCTTCCCGACAGCCCATTCGACATGGAAGCGGCCGAGCTTGCGTGGCTCCGCGCGCTGGGGGGCAACCCGTCGGCGCGTGCCGCTCTGTCCTCGGCGCTGCATGACCTGGCCGGCAAGCGTCTCGGCGTTTCCGTCTACCAGCTCTGGGGACTCGATCCGGCGGCCGCTCCCCAATCCACGTTCACCATCGGGCTCGACACGCCGGACAAGATTCGCGCCAAGATTCGCGAAGCCGCCGAGTATCCTGTGCTCAAGATCAAGCTGGGCGGCGACCGCGACATCGAGATTCTCGAGACGATCCGGGGCGAGACCGATCGGGAGCTGCGGGTCGATGCCAACTGCGGCTGGACCGTGAAGCATGCCCTCCGGATGCTGCCGGTGCTCGAGGAATTCAAGATCACCGTGCTGGAGCAGCCGCTGGTGCCGCACGACCTCGATGGGCTGGGACTCATCCGGCAGAAGGCGTCGATCCCGATCATCGCCGACGAAAGCTGCAAGGTTGCGGCGGATATTCCCGCGCTGGTGGGGAAGGTGGACGGCATCAACATCAAGCTGGCCAAGTGTGGCAGCCTGCGGGAGGCGCTCCGGATGATTGCCACGGCGCGCGCGCATCACATGATGGTCATGGTGGGCTGCATGATCGAGAGCACCATCGGGATCACGGCCGCCGCCCACTTCACGCCGCTGGTCGACATCGTGGATCTCGATGGCGCCGCCCTGTTGTCGAACGACCCCTTCACCGGCGCTGGCATCGCCGGTGGCCAGGTAACACTGCCTTCCGGCCCCGGTCTGGGCCTGGGACGGCGATGACCGGGCGCCTGGCCCGCATCCAGCTTCCCCTCCCGCTCGACAGCCCTTACACCTACCGCCTTTCCGGTGAGCTGGCCGACCGGGCGACGGTGGGCATGCGTGCCTCGGTCCCGCTCCGGCGCCGGACACTCATTGGCATCATCACCGAACTGGACACCGATCCGTCGCCGCGCGAAGCCAGGGATGTGATGGCACTGCCGGATGACGGCGCGGCGCTCTCCCCTTCGCTCATTGAACTGGCGTGCTGGATGTCGCGCTACTATGGCGCACCGCTCGGGCTTGCCATGCGCGCGCTCCTGCCCGGTGCACTCTGGGGCAGTGACGGTGGCGCGCGTCGCGACCAGCGCATCCTGACGCTGGCCGATGAGCGGCCTACGCTGCTCGAGCGCGACCAGCTCTTCCGTCGCCGTCCTCGCCAGCGTGCGCTCTACGAGGCCATCGAGGCGCTGGGCGGGGCGTCCGAAGTTTCCCACCTGCGCGACCAGCTCGGCTTCACCGAAGGCCTGATCAAGTCGCTGGTCACCAATGGTTACGCCGGACTCAGCCGGAGCGCCAACTTCCGAGATCCCTTCGCCGGGCTACCGGCGACACCGCTGCCTCCCTCGTTCACCACGGCACAACGCATCGCGCTCGCCTCGCTCGCCGAGGCGCCGCCGGGCGGCACCGCGCTCCTCTATGGCGTGACGGGGAGCGGCAAGACGCTCGTCTACCTCGAGGCGGTGCGGCTGGCGGTCGAAGCGGGCCGCAGTGCCATCGTGCTGGTGCCCGAAATCGGGCTCACACCCCAGACAGTAAGCCGTTTTCGCGGCGCCTTCGGCGACCAGGTGGCGGTACTGCACAGCGGCCTCTCCGACGGCGAGCGCGCGGATGCCTGGCGGCTGCTGCAGAGTGGCAGGCGGCGAGTCGCGGTCGGCGCCAGGAGTGCCGTCTTCGCGCCGGTGCCAAACCTTGGCCTCATCGTTGTGGATGAGGAACACGAAGCGAGTTACAAGAACGGCGAGTCGCCGCGCTATCACGCCCGCGATGTTGCGGCGGTGCGGGCGCGCCTCGAGGGTGCACGGTTGATCCTGGGCTCCGCCACGCCGTCGCTGGAGACCTTCGCGCGGAGCCAGGGCAGTGACCCGGCGGTGCGGCTCCTTTCCCTGCCGGAGCGCGTCGAATCGCGTCCCATGCCCCCGGTGCAACTGGTCAACCTGCGCATCGCACCGCTGGTGCGCGAACTCTGGCCGGTGCCCTGGAGCGAACAGCTCGACCAGGCGCTCGTCCAGGTGCTCGAGCGGCACGAGCAGGCGCTCCTGCTGCTCAACCGCCGGGGCTTTGCCAACTTCCTGCAGTGCGCCACCTGCGGCACGGTCTCCCAATGTCCGCACTGCAGCATCGCACTCACCGTGCACCAGTCACCGCGCGGCCTGCGCTGCCACTACTGCGATCACACGGAAGTGATGCCGTCTGCGTGCGCCGAGTGCCAGGGTGACGTGCAGCAGATGCGCGGCGTCGGAACCCAGCAGCTCGAGCAGGCGATCGCCATGCGCTTTCCCACGGCCAGGATCGCACGGATGGACCTGGATACCACCAGCACCAAGTGGTCACACCAGCGTATCCTCGGCGCCGTCGAGCGCGGCGAGGTGGATATCCTGTTGGGGACGCAGATGATTGCCAAGGGGCTCGACTTTCCCAACGTCACGCTGGTGGGTGTGGTTGATGCGGACACCGGGCTATTCCTGCCCGACTTCCGCGCGGCGGAGCGCACCTTCCAGCTGCTTGCGCAGGTGAGTGGCAGGGCGGGGCGGGGCGAAAAGGGCGGCGCGGTACTGGTCCAGACCAGGGCGCCGGAGCACGCCGCGCTCGCCTGTGCGTCGCGCCATGATACCGATGGATTCCTGGGTGCGGAGCTTCGCATCCGCGAGACGCCGGCCTATCCGCCGCACGTCTCGCTGGTCAACGCCATCTTCTCGGGCGATGACGAACTGGGCGTCAGCGCGGCGGCGGCCCGCTTTGCCGAATGGTGCGAGCGCTTGTTCCAGAAGCATGCCCTGCCGCTCGAACTGCTGGGACCCGCGCCGTGCCCGGTCGCCCGGGTGCGCGAACGCTGGCGCTGGCACGTGCTGGTTCGGGGCCCGGGGCGGCCGATGGGCGGATTTGTGCGGGCGGCAGCCCGGATGGCGGCCCGGCACCGGGATACCAAGGTGACGCTCGACCGGGAC
>DASSHL010000010.1:0-4407 GCA_035692845.1 Gemmatimonadales bacterium | reverse complement strand
GTTCGCGGCCAGATGCCGGTGTGGCTGCTGGTGTCATCGCACGGCCTCCGGCTGCTGAGGGATGAGTGCGGCATCGGCTCGCTGGAGGAACTGCAAGGCGCCACCGGTGGCAACTGGTCCACGGTGACGACCTTTCCCGATGGCGACCGCGGCGCGCTTCCCGCATCCGGCAGCCAGCGGACTGCCGGCATGGTAGTGTGCCCCTGTTCGATGGGCACCGTCTCCGCGATTGCGCACGGCAGCAGTCGCTCACTGATCGAGCGTGCCGCCGACGTGACGCTCAAGGAACGCCGCCGGCTCATTGTCGTGCCGCGCGAGACGCCGCTCTCGCTGGTGCACCTCCGCAACCTCACCCTCCTCGCCGAGGCGGGCGCCACCATTATCCCGGCGGCACCAGGGTTCTATCATCGGCCCACCCACGTGAGCGAGCTCGTCGATTTCATTGTCCAGCGCGTGCTTGATCATCTGGACCTGGATATCCAGGTGGGACCTCGCTGGCAGGGTGACGAGGAGCGCTGACCAGTGCGCCTCGGCATCATTTCCGACACGCACGGCCTCCTGCGGCCTGAGGTGTTCGATGTGTTCAAGGAAGTGGACCACATCCTCCACGCCGGCGACGTGGGACCTCCGGAGATCCTGACCGAGCTGGAAGCGATTGCCCCGGTGACTGCCGTCTACGGCAACACCGACGGCTGGGATCTCCGGGCGCGGCTCCCACAGGTGGCCTCCATCCGCCTGGAAGGTTTTGATATCGTGGTGACCCACGGCGACCAGCTGGGCTCGCCGACACCCGAGAAACTGAACGCCGCCTTTCCGGAGGCGGAGATCATCGTCTTCGGCCACACCCATCGGCCGCTGCTCACACTGGTGGACGTGGTGGTGACGGTGATGAACCCGGGCGGCGCTGGCCCACAGCGTTTTGACCTGCCGCCGTCCGTGGGGATCATGGAGCTGGAGCCGGGAATTCCGCCGAGGGCGAGGCTGGTTCCGATGCTGGACGGCTAGACGGACAGGGCGGACAGGCTCGTCCGCCTCGTCCGCCTAAGAAGGATCCCTCTCCGGCGCCTGATCCGCCGGGTTCATCCCGAAGCCATTGATCCGGCCGCCGACAATCACCCAGCGAATCATGATCGGGTCGTCGAGGTTCGAATATTGTCCCGTGCGCCAGTACTGGGTCTGGCCATGCCGCTTCACGAATTCTTCCTTCAGGACCTGGACCTCAAATCCCGCCCTGCTCACCAGCTGACTGAGATTCGCCTTCAGTCCGTCAACAAACTCCGCCTTCGACTTCCATGCTGTCGTGTCGGTCACGTGGGCCCACAGACTGTCGGACTGGCCGTGGAAGAACCAATCCGAGGCCTTGCGGCCGAGTTCGAGTGAGTCCATCGGCGCACTGGCCTGGGCTGAGAGGGGCGCGGCAGAGATGAGAGTGATGGCGCCAAGAGCAAGAAAGCGAAGCATGGGCGGCTCCAGATCGATGAGCGGCACCCTACGGCTGCGCCGGTCCATTGTTTCAGATGGTAACTTGTCGACAGTCGAGAGTCGAGGGTCGAAGGGCTCGCCACGCGCTGTCATTGCGAGGAGGGCCAGACGGGCCCGATGAAGCAACCTTGCAGCCCGAAATCGGTGTCCCGCCGGAACTCCGCCCGTGAGATCGCGGGCGGGCTGCAAGGTTGCTTCGTCGCACGCACGGCGTGCTCCTCGCAATGACACGGCGCGGCAAGCTTCACCGCCAGCCGCCAGCCGTTCGACCTAGCCATTACGTTGCGATTCATGCGTACCCTGCGCTGTGCCTTGTTTTGCATCCTTCTGTTTTGGGCTGCTCGGCTCGCTGCGCAAGGCAACCAGGGGCCGATAATTCATGCCAGGCAGGATCTCCGCATCTCCGCTGAAGCCGAGGATCTTTCCTGGATCATGGCATTGGCGGTGGACAGCAGTGGCCGCATGATCGTGAGCCAGCCCGAGGACAGCTATTTCCTCGTCTTCGACTCCACAGGAAAGCGAATTGCCCGGTTCGGGCGAGAAGGGGATGGCCCGGGCGAATTTCGTCGTATGAGCATTGGCCGGGGTTGGGTCGGGAATCGCTTCTGGCAGTACGATCTCGTCACCCGTCGTATCACGTTCTATCGGATGCCTGACCAGCTGCAGCGAAGTGTATTGCTAGAGCCTTCAGGCGTGGCCGAGAGCGGCATCAGCCTGCTCATACCATACGTAATTGCAGTTCTGGCTGATGGAAGCATGCTGGCCTGGTCACCGATTGTAAGAGCCGGCAAGCCTGCGGCATGGGCCGCAACCTTGCCGACATCTGCAGGGACCGCAGTGGTACACCTATCGCCTCGAGGTGCGCCCGATAGATTGGTGGCGGGCTGGCCCGCGATCAAGGAAGGTTGTACTCAAAAGGTGAATGGCAGGATCCGACCCATTCCGGAGTGTCAGGACTGGTTCTGGGCCATGAGCCCCAATGGCCTGCACTTGGCATACGCGGAAGTATCCGGAAGCGCTGATGGTCAGGCAGCGACCGTCATTTCGTTGACTCAGACAGGAGACACTGTCTTTGCCAGGCACATTCCTCTTGTGCCCCTGGCCATCAATGACAGAAGCGCCGATTCCATCCGTGCACACTGGGTCGCCGGCGCGAAGACGCCAGAGTTGAAGCGGGATTGGGAGGATAGCCGACTGCCCAAGTACTTCGTCAGCATGAAGGACCTGGTTGCCGCTGACGATGGCACCGTCTGGGTGCAACTCCGGCATGGGCACGAGGGCTTTCTGTGGCATGAAATCTCGCCGGACGGGCGCAGCGAGCGACTCTGGCGTCTGCCGGACAACGTGCGGCTCGACGTGGTGACGGACGATCATCTCTATGGTATCGAAACGGATGACATTGGATTCGACAATGTCGTGCGCTACGCGCGGTAGGCCCTGATTCGCGGCGAGTGACGGTAGGCCGCAAGGTTGCTTCGCCGGGACCGTGCTGGCGCACGGACCCGGCTCGCAATGACACTTGCCGAGCCGCCGAGCCGTCTAGCCGTCCAGCCAGCTCTCCAACGTACTCGTTCTTCTCAACGCGTCCGGATGCGAGCGGAACCAGCGCATCAGCAGCAGGATTTCATCGAGTCCATCGAGCGGGAGCGGGAAGGGGGGAGGGAGCGGCCGTTCCAGTTCCGCTCTCACTTCCGCGCGGAACGCCGCCTCCTCGATCGGGGTAGCCGGCCACGGCCAGGTGCCGCGCACCAGTCCGCCACGGATGATGAACACCTGGTCGTCACCCAGGAGGCCCGGATCGCGATAGACAAAACTCAGCAGGTCCACCGCCGAGCGAGCTCGGCTGGTTGAGGCAAGCAGCCACTCGAGCTGCTCGAACTTTTCCCGCCAGCGTGCTGCCAGCTCGAAGTCGGTTGATCCGGCCGCAGCCGACATCATTTCGATCACCCGATCCAGCGGCTGGAGGGTGCGGCCCTCGAGGAACGCCATCGCCGTCTCCACCCGGCGCCGGTACTCCCATTCGGCGACGAAGCCCGCGCACGGCCCGGAGCAGAAACCGAACTCGTGGCGGGCGCACGCTGCACGCCGATCCGCGCCGAACAGGTCGCCCTGGCCCGAGAACACAATCGGCATCGCCTCGGCGCAGTCACGGAGTCCCAGCAGGTCATTGAGGGTGCGCACCGCTTCGGCCGCGCGCGCCAGCGACTGGAAGGGCCCGTACGCCCGCACGTCGTGCGATGCGAGCGTGCGGCAGGCCCGCATCCTGGGCGCGTCGCCACCGGAAATCGCGATCAGGACGGGGCGGCGCGAATGATTGAGCTGGTAGTTGAAGTGGGGACGGTGGCGGCGGATCTGGCGGAGCTCGGTGAGAAACGCAGAGAACTCGCTGGGCACGTACTGCCAGCGGATGTCATGGGTGGCGTAGAGAATACGTGCGGCCTTGTCCTCGGGATAGCTCGCGCGAAAATAGGAGAGCAAGCGAGTGCGTACCCGCTTGGCCTTGCCCACATAGAGCACCTTTCCGGCGGCGTCTACCATCTGGTACACCCCGGGACGGTTTTCGCTGAGCGCCCGCACGCGTCCGCGAAGTTGCTCCAGGTCGGTGGCCGGAAGCGGCAGCATCCGGTTGCGGCGGCGCTTTATGACTGGCATCGGTGGCAGAAGACGGTGGTGCGGGCGTCGATCAAGTGAGTCTCGGTCAAGCGGGTTCCGCACTGGACGCATGGCTCGCCGCCGCGACCATAGACGAGATGGGAAAGCTGGAAACCGCCGGCATCGCCCGTCCCCGTCCGATAGTCACGGATGGTGCTGCCACGGGAGGTGATGGCCGCGCTCAGGATCCGGCGAATCTCCCGCAGCAGGACCGCCGCCTCGGCTGGAGCGATCCGGTTGCCTCCCCGTGATGGGTCGATGCCGCTCGCAAAG
>DASSHL010000009.1:0-9678 GCA_035692845.1 Gemmatimonadales bacterium | reverse complement strand
GTGAGGGAGCTGGGCGGAGTGGATGTGGTGGACCTCGACGACCTTCGCGCCGGGGGATGTGTGGCGCGTCCCGATCACTTTGCCGGTGCGTGGCGCATCATCGACCTGGAGCTCGAGCGGCTCGCCGCTGTCCTTCGGGCGCGGGCACGCGCACCTCGGCTCGCCGAGCTGCACCAGGCTGGGGCGCGCATCGCGAGTGAGGAGGCGGAGCGGGCGCTGCGTGAACTGGACGGACTGGATGCGGAGAAGGCGGCGCTGGTGCGTCAGCTCGCCGAGCGCGTGGCGAGGCGCGTGCTGTTTCCCGCGTCGCGCGTGATTCGCGAAGTCTGAGACGCGCCCGCCGGATTGAGCAGGCGGCGGCATTCGGGATTGGTGCAGCCGGGACAGTGGAGGGCGTACTGCCGGCTGGCCGGTGCGCCCTCGGCCAGGTGCTCGAGCACCACGTCGGCCATGGCATCGAGAAATAGCGGATGATCATTCGGGGCCGGGGCGCGCACGAATCGCGTGATCCCGGCCTCTCTTGCCAGGTGGCCGTATTCGATGTCGAGCTCGCTCAACGTCTCGATGTGATCGCTGGTAAAGGCAATCGGTACCACCACGACGTTCTTCTCCCCCCGCGCACCAAGCCGGCGGATCACCGATTCGGTGCTCGGCCCCTGCCAGCGCACCGGGCCCACTTCACTCTGGTAGGAAAGCAGGTAGCGGTTGGCGCTGCCCAGCCGCTCCATGACTCCCTGCACACTGGCGCCGATTTCCTGGGGATAGGGGTCGCCCCGGTTGATGATGCTGAGCGGGAGCGAATGGGCGCTGAACAGGATCACGGCGTCGTCGCGCTCATCCTCTGGAACCTGCTGCAGCGCGGTCCGGGCTGAATCGGCCATGGTGTCGAGGAATCCGGCGTGCACCGGCCAGCGATCGATCACGCTCCACTCGAACGCCGATTCGAGGCCGAGTCGCGCTGCCGCGCGCCACAGTTCATTCACGCTTGACCCGGTGGTGGCACAGGAGAACTGGGGATACTGGGTGAACGCGATGGCGCGCGTGACCCCGTCATTGGCCATGGCGCGGAGGGCGTCCTCGCTGCTCGGATGCGCATAGCGGAACGCCACGTAGAACCGGTGCGGCGCGGTCCTGGGCGAGAGACGATCGAGCCGCGTGACCAGCGCCTTTCCCTGGATGTGGGTCCAGTGCAGGATGGGCGAGCCACCGCCGATCCCTGCGTACAGCTTCCGCACCTTGGGTGCGCGCCGCCGGGCAATGAAAGGCCCGAGCCAGCGCTGGAAGGGAAGCTGGATGATCTCACGATCGGCAAAGAGCTCGAGCAGGAACGGCTCGACATCGTCGAGTGTCGCCGGGCCGCCGAGGTTGAGGAGGACGATTCCGGTTTGTGGAGCGGTCATGGCGGAAGCTAGACTGACAAGCGGACAGACGGACAGGCGGGAAACTACGGAGGCGGGAAGGCGGGAGGGCGGGAAGTCGGGAAGACGGGAAGATCTGGAGGAATGGGTCCTTCCCGTCTTCCCGCCCTCCCGTCTTCCCAACTATCTCGAAACCAGCCCCGTCTCCAGCGCCAGCTTTGTCAGCCCCGCCACCGTCTTGATGCCAAGCTTCCGCATCAGGCTCTCCCGGTGGGTCTCCACCGTGCGATGGCTGATGCCGAGCTCGCTGGCGATCTCCTTGTTGGTCCGGCCAAGCGCGATGCCCACCAGTACTTCGCGCTCCCGGCCAGTGAGCACGTCGAGCGGGCCCGGCAGTTCGCCGGCCTGGCCGCGCACCGCGGCGCGCAGCCGGTGCGCGATGGGCGCGCTGAAATATTCCTCGCCCTGGTGCACGGCACGAATCGCCTGCCGCAGCTCCGTGGCTGCTGAATCCTTCAGCAGGTAGCCATGCGCGCCGGCCCGCACGCTCTCCAGCACGTATTCGGGATTGTCGTGCATGCTGAGGATCAGGATGCGTGTCTCTGGCACCAGCTTCCGAATCCGCACGGCGGCCTGGAGGCCCGACTCGCCCGGCATCGTGATGTCCAGCAGCACGACATCGGGCTTCTCGGCCTCGGCGAGCCGCACCGCCTCCGCCGCTGTCGCCGCTTCCGCGACGATGATGAATCCCGGTTCGCCATCCAGCACATGGCGAATCCCCTCGCGGACCACGGTGTGGTCATCGGCAACGAGCACCTTGATGGGTGAGTGATGCATGGGGGGAATCTACCGCTCAGACCGGCACGATGATATCGAGCATGACGCCGGTGCCGGCGCCACCCCGGATAGTTACGGACCCGCCCAGGGCGGTGATCCGCTCCCGCATTCCCGCGAGCCCCATGTGGCCTTCCAGCTCCAGCCGCTCGAAGTCAGCGCCGGCCGGCAGTCCCTGACCGTCATCGTGCACCGACAGCAGAAGTCCGTGCGTGTCGCGTGCAATGGTCACATCCACGGCGGTGGCGCCGGCGTGGCGCAGGATGTTGCTGAGTCCCTCCTGCAGGGCGCGGTAGAGCGCCAGTTCGGTCGCAGTGTCGAGTGCCGGCAACTCATCGGGCGCATCGAAGGAGAGGGTGAGGCCACGCTCGCGGGTCATCTCGCCGGCGAGCGAGCGAAGCGCCGGCAGGAGCCCGAGGTCGTCGAGCAGCGAGGGGCGCAGGTCATTGACCACGTTCCGGATACTGCGGATTCCCGTATCCACCAGCCCGAGTGCGCGGTCGAGCCGGTCCGCCTGTGCCGGCAACGCATCGGCGCGCAGCACACCCAGCTCCATCTTGACCGCGCTGAATACCTGGGCCGTCTCGTCGTGCAGCTCCCGCGAGAGCCTGAGCCGTTCCTCCTCGTGCTGGGCCACCATGCGGGCGCCCAGTCGCTCGAGCTCCCGCCGCCGCGCTTCGAGTCGGCGTGTCAGGGCGTCATGTTCGAGCGCCGCGCCAACCTGGTGCCCCAGCGCAAGCAGGAATCGCTGGTCGAGCGCAGTGAACGGGTCGCGCACCGGGCCGGTGAGAACCAGCGCGCCCCGCACGCCATTCTCCTGGAAGATTGGTAGCGCAGACACAAAGTGGCGCGACGTGGCATCACCCACCGCATGGGGTTCCTGGCGCGCCATCGCCTGGTGGATCGCTTCGGCGTGAATGCCCTCGGGTGGGCGGCCGGCCCATGGCTCCGCGGTGCCGGCACCACCGGCGTACTCGTCACGGTCGCCGTCGCGGAGATAGAGCGCCGTGCCGCTGACGCCGGGCAACGCGAGTGGCCGTTCGAGCAGGACCTTGATCAGGTTGCCGCCGGCTGCGCCCAGGCGGATGTCGGCGGACAGCGCGCTCAGCGCCTCGATGCCGCGGCGCAGGTCGTCCAGCACCACGATGAGGAAGCCGGTGCCGACCGCCAGTTCGAAGACAATGTCGAGGTAATATCCCCACGGGGCCCACGCACCCTGCGCTCGCAGGAAGGGATAGTCCAGGTGGTGCAGCCCCCAGAGCAGCAGCGCTGCGCCGACGATCGCTGCGCCGGCCGAGCCCACCCGTCGCCGGTAATCAAGGAATACCAGTCCGGTCCAGAGCGTGGCCAGGCTGAGGAACAGCACCATCGGCAGCGCGGCCAGCAGGAAGCTGTCGAGCTGGTAGATGGCCAGGTAGCTCCAGACCAGCGGCAGCAGCAGCGCCAGCGACCAGGAGGGCCTGAGCCGGAGCCCGCGCGAGAACACCAGCGCCGACCAGAGCAGCGCCAGCGCGGTCCAGCCGGTCAGCACCTGGTGCGCAAACAGCAGCGTGCGATTGGCGGTAACCAGGAAAAGCAGGATGGCGAGGATGCGCAGGATGTAGAGCGCCCACGTCACGGTCCACCATGCAAACCACGCCTTCCGGTAGCGCTGGTACAGGAAGGCGGAGAGCGCGGCGAGCGCCGCGGTGATGACGCCTTGCAGCAGCGCCGCGTCCAGTTCGAGCGGGTCGCTGACCGGCGGTGGCATGGTGACCTGCAGCATCGAACAAAGCTAATTCCCCTGCTATCTTTCTCCGACCGTGATGCCAGACTACCCGAATATCCTGGGCACGCCCATGGCGCAGGCGCTCGAGCGCCTGGTCATCGTGGTGCGGGAAACGCCGCGCGCCGTCGAGGTGCACGCCACGCTCGCGGAGCAGGCGGCGCGCACCGCTGCCGCCCTGTCACAGCCGGAACGCATCGATGCCGGCGTCGAAGGCTCCGCCATCCCGCAGGGCACGTCACTGCGCGGCCGCCTGCTGGCGCGCGCGGTGGATTGGATCGAGATCGGCCCTGCCACGTCGTCGACGGCGCTGCTCCAGCTCGCCGGCGCGCTGGCCAGTGACGACATCGCCATGCCGATGCTCGAGCATGTCAACATCACCATGGTGCCGCTGCCGCTCCCCATGCCGGGCACGGAAACCATTCATGTGGCGGAGGCGGACGGCGACGGCAGTGGCGGCCCGGACGACGACGAATCGGCCGACCACGAGCTTGCCCGCCTCACCGACGAGGTGCGCTCGGCGTCGGTGCAGCGCGACTGGCCCATGCTGCTCACCCGCGTCCGCGCCCTTCTCGATTACGCCGACCAGGATCCCTCGGCGCGGCGCACCCGGATCATCCAGGCGCGACGTGCGCTTCCGATGGCACGACTGCGGGAGCTGATCGAGCACGCCCTCCGCCACTCGGAGGACCAGGCGCTCACCGGCGAGATTCTCGCGCGGATCGGGCCCGATGGCCACCAGGCAATGGTCGAGTCGGTTGCCGGCAGCGAGTCACTGGCCGCTCGCCGCTTCCTGCACGACCAGCTGGGCCGGACACCCGAGGCGTTTCCGCTGTTGCTGCCCCTGCTGGAGCGGGGAAGTGCATCGCAGGCACGCCATGCGGCGGCGATCCTCGGACGGCTGGGGGATGCGCGCGCGGTGCCCGCGCTGGCAGCGGCGCTCACCCAGGATGACGACAGTGTGCGCGCCGAGGCGCTTCGCGCACTGGTCAAGTTTGACCAGCCGGCGGCGCGCGCGACGCTGCTCGAGGGGCTCAAGCATCCGAGCGCGAGCACCCGCATTGCCGCTGCCCAGGCGGTAGGCAACGCCGGTCTCCTGGCGCTGGCGCCAAGCATCATGAGTGTGCTCAGGGATGAAGCGGACAGCAGTGTGCGGCGGGCCATGGCGACGGCCGCAGCCCGGCTTGGTACCGTGGAAGCGATGGAGGAGCTGGTACGGATTGCGCTGGCTCGGCGACGGTTGCTTCGCGGCGGCCAGCCGCTGGAGGTGCGGCTCGATATCGTGGCCGGTCTCGCCGCCGCGGCGACCGTGGCCTCACGCCGGGCGCTGGACCGGATCGTCCGCGAAGCGGATCGGCAGGTCCAGGCCGCGGCGGATCAGGCGCTGAATGTGAGGCGGGGCTAGAGAGGCGGGAAGACGGGAAGCTGGGAAGGCGGGAAGATCCGGCGGAATGAATTCTTCCCGTCTTCCCGCCTTCCCATCTGTCCGACTATCGAGGATGCACCCCAAACCCCGCCACATGTACATCCAGGTTGTGATTGATCCTGAGGCCCACGATCCCGTTGATGTCGGCCGGTGAGGCGTCCATCTCGTAGACGCTGGTGCCGTTGGCCAGGAACTTCACCTTGCCCGGCGTGGTGGCATCGATTTCCAGCTTGTTGGTTGCCTTGCCGGCCTCATCCTGCGACTTGACTGCAGCGTTGGCGGTCCAGCCCTCGCTCAGGTTCTTCGTCTCGGCGCCGTTGCGCTGCTTGACCAGGAACTTGCCGTCACCGCGGACGAGGAAGTAGGTGTACTGCTGGCCCTCGCCATCAAGTGCCTTGCCGCCGAAGAAGAGCCCATAGGCCTCGGGGTGCGTCGGCGCCTTGGTCTGGGTGAAGCTGGCCACCGCATGGAACGGCCCGTTCACCTTGTCGCTCTCGCGGTAGAGGATGGCGGCCGGTCCCATGGTCGCATGGAAGCCGTCGCCCATGCTGACGAACTTCACGTTGCTGAGCGGCGCATCGCGATCAGTGCGGGCCGACCAGCCCTCGGGCAGCTTCCCGCCGCCCTGGACCGCCTGATCCGGATCGTCGTGGTTCATTCCCTTCATGCCGTTCATGTCGTGCTTCATGCCTTCCATCTTGGCATGGGCAGAATCGGCCTTGGGCTTGGTGGTGGGCTGCTGCGCCAGGGCAGGAGTGGCCACGAACAGGGTGGCCAGCGCCACCAGTGTCAAGAACTTCATTGGAGCGTCTCCCGAGGGGGTTGAAGGTCACAAGGCGCCGCGGTATGCTTCTCCCTCGCCATCCGCACCGGAGCGCCGCATGCTGCTGTATTACTTCGGAATGATATTCGCCATCATCGGCGCCGGCGCAATCCTCTTTGCGTTGCCGTTCGTCAGCACCGTCATCGGCGGCCTCATCAACGCCATGATCACGCTGATGGCCGGACCAATCGTGGACAAGGTGCTGGCCCGGCGCAAGAGCTAGGCGCCAGGCTCCTTGTCCTGGGCGGCGGCTTCCGGAACCAGCGCCGCCCGATGGGCGCCTTCCAGGTTCATCTGAAAGCTTCCCAGCAATTCCCTGAGGCCGCGGACCTTGACCTGTTGTCCTCCTCCGCGGCGGCTCAGCATCGCCATGCTCCCCGCCGTCTCCGCCAGCCGGTGCAACCCCTTCTGCTGGCAGTTGGCCTTGATTTCATCCAGTATCCGGCCAAGGGCGCGCACTGAGGCTTCGTCGGCCTGGAGAATGGCCATCGCCTCGATGGTGCGCCGAATTCGCTCGACCTTGGGCGGCAAGGTCTTGAGATAGTCAAGCTGGGCCTGCTGCCGGGTGGAAGGTTTGTTGGCCATGGGGGAAAGATAGCGTAGAGCTGTGAGCCATGAGCTGAGCGCTTAGCTTTCAGCTCTCAGCTCTCAGCTCTCAGCTCTCAGCTTTCAGCTTTCAGCTTTCAGCTCTCAGCAACCATGCGCCCACCCATCTTCCTCTGCCTCTTGGCTGCCTCGCTCGTCTCCGCCCCGTTGCAGGCGCAGGCGGCGGGGCGCTGGGCCATGCTGCTGAGCGGTGGCGCGAGAGGGATGAGCCGGGCCGAACTGCGGCTCGCGAGCCCGGCCAGTACGCTCTGGCTGGAGAGCGATACCGCACCCGCGCCGCTGCGTGACGTGAAGCTGGAGCGCGGGACAGTCCAGTTCACCCTTCCGGGCAGGCAACCAATCGTCTTCACCGGGCTCGTGGAGGGCAACGTCCTCCGCGGCACCGCCCGCGCCGACACCGGCGCGCCCCGGGTCTGGACCGCCACCCGGCTCCAGGAAATCACCGAGTACTACCCCACGCTGCCCCGCTTCACCCTGCGCCAGATCATCAGCGGCCGGCGCGACACGCTGTCGCACCTGCCGGGGATGTGGCTCGCCGCGGCACGCCATGACGACCCGCATTTTCGCGATCGATACGAAGCCCTGAGCCGTGGCGCCGGGCTCCGTGCGCTGGGCGAAGACGCGCTGGTGCACGCCGGCCCCCAGCGTGCGCTGGGGCTGGCGGACCGCGCGGAGATGGTGGCGGCAAGCCGGGCCACGCTGGAAAAGATCCGCGCGCAGATTCCCTCGGCGGCCACGCGCACCGCGTTTGACCGGATCTTCCGGCCTCGCGGCACCTGGCTCGTAGATGTGCATGATGCGGCGCTCGCCTTTGCCCAGGCGGCCTCACCCCGGACCAGCTTCGCCGACGCCCGTATCGCGCTCACCACTGTTGGCTGGCTCTCGCCCGACTCGGCCGGCACCGATGACCAGGTCATGGCGGCGCTCTACCGGCTGCACGGCCTCATGAACACGGACAGCGCGCTGGTCAATTCATTGCTCGACGGGATGCAGCGCGCCGATCCACTCCATGCGTCGCCCGCGATCTTCCTGTTCCGGGCCTATGACGCGGCGGACCAGTGGCACACCACGGCGCTTCGCTTCCTGCTCGCTGCGCCATGGATCCGCGGCGACGGCGCGACCTCGATCGCGGGGATGATGCGCGCGAGCTGGGACGACTCATTGCCAATGCCAGTCATCGAGTCGCGCTATTTCGGGTCACCGCAGGCGGTGCCGCGATACGGCGTGCCGGCGCCGCTCTTCGGCCGGCTGGTGCGCGCCGACAACTGGTCGGCGGCGCGCTGGCTGGAACGACACCACGAGGCCGGCCTGCTCGATGCCCTGCGGCTCCTGCCGGCGGGCTTCGCGCATGACGCCGAGATCGCGACGCCCGATGAAATATTCCGGCTCACCACCGTGCGGCGCGAGGCCGAGTCACGCAACAACGGTTTCCTCGAGCCGCATGATGCGATCGCGGTGGATGCCGGCTACATGCCGCTGCTGGCACTGGCCGCCGCAGTGCATGAATGGGAGCACCTGGCCTTCGAGTATCATCGCCGGCTGCGCGATGCACGGGACACGAGCGCCGTGGTCACACTGCGCGGCGCCGACCCCTATGTGGCGGAGGGCGTGGCCGAATGGCGCACGGACCAGCTGCTGAGCCCGCTCGCCGAGCGCTTCCCGCTCCTGCTCGCGGGTGAAGCCGAGAAGCGCGCGCGACTTTCCACCGATGCCACGGAGCCGCACGCGCTCGGCTACCTGCTGGTGCGGGCGCTGGCGGCGGTTGTGCCGGACCCCTCCGCCCGTGTGCAGCTCCTGCTTACCGCGGCCGATGACCCGGCCAGTGTAACTTCCGATGGTGCCGTCGCCGCAGCATGGGCGACGTACCGTTCCTCGCCCGACCTTTCGTATGGCGGCAGCGGCCGCCGGGCGCTCATTCCCGAGACCACCTTCACCGTGGAAGACGGCTTTCCGGATCCGGTGGCGGTGAGGGTGATGACAGGCGGACAGATGGACAGACGGACAGGCGGACAGTGAGTCGTCGGTCGTCGGACTTCCGTCGTGATCGCGCAGCTTGTTGGAGCTTCGTACCAGCGAACCCCTAATCGGAGCGAGCGAGCCGCCGCGCCGGAGGGCGCGTCAGTGAGCGGCAGCCCTGAATTAGGAAGCTTGTACCCGGAGCGAACTGCAGCGCCCGGCGGCGCGACGGCCGTGAGCGCAGAATGTCGGCCCTGAGCTCTTAACTCTCAACTGTTGACTACTATGCTCCCCAAACCCGGCACCAAGGCTCCCGACTTTACCCTTCCATCGGACGACGGCGACAGCATCTCCCTCAAGTCGCTGCGCGGGTCGCCGGTGGTGCTCTATTTCTATCCCAAGGACGACACCAGCGGCTGCACCACCGAGGCGTGCGAGTTTCGCGACGCGTGGGCAGACGTGAAGGCGAGCGGCGCCAGGCTTTACGGCGTCTCGCCGGACAGCCTCAAGTCGCACGAGAAATTCCGCGCCAAGTTTGACCTGCCCTTTCCGCTGCTGGCCGATGAAGACCACACGGTGGCCGAGGCATATGGTGTCTGGGCTGAAAAGTCGATGTATGGGAGGAAGTACATGGGCATCCTCCGCACCACCTTCATCATTGATGAAGAGGGACGGATCGCTCGCGTGTTCGAGAAGGTGAAGCCAGCCGGCCACGCCGATGAAGTGCTGGCGGCGCTGCGGGAGCTGGCGACTCCGTAGTGCTACGGACGGCGAGACCTGAATATCATCGCGCACGGTCATCGTTATCTTTGGGACGCTCCGCCCGGGCATCTGGCGCTCGCCCGGGCGCTGTCATGTCCCTGAGGCGCCCCGACTCGATGACAACCGTGATCTTTCGTGCTTTCGTGTT
>DASSHL010000008.1:0-2689 GCA_035692845.1 Gemmatimonadales bacterium | reverse complement strand
GGCTCCGCCAGCATGGGACGGGCGTCGTCGCCGATGTCGGTCATCGCCGAGGTGAAATAGCTCTCGATCTGTGCCGGAAGTCCGGTGGGCGCGAGGGTGACACGCCGGCCAAGGATTGCGAGGCTGGTGCCGCGCACTGCCACCGGCGTGTAAGGCTTCACCAGCCCGGTGTCGAGCGCGAGGCGCGAGTCGAGCCATCGGAGCCGGGAGAGCCGCCATGGATCGTCGTCGCCATGATCGGTGATCAGGTGTGGCATCACGGTAAGCTGAACGGGCAGGGTGACACGATGCCCCGCAGCCGAGACGGTGACAGTGCCCTGATAGTTGCCAGCCGCAGCAGAATCCGGCACCAGCACGCCGCACCAGAGCGCCTGGATATCCCCTGCCGCGACCGCTACGCGGCGATCGAACGCCTTGCCTTGCCAGTTCACGCCATGGGTGTCGAAGGAGCTGAATGCTGCCTCTCCGATGCGCGAGCCGTTGGGGCCGGCGAGGTTCGAGAAGGTGACGCTGACGCTATCCAGCGAGTCCAGGGCCCAGACGCCAAGCTGGAAGCTCAGGAACTCACCCCGGTCGGCGGTGGCCACCACCGCCCGATCGGGACCCACATCCGCCCAGCGGTGCGGCAACTGGTGCCGCATGCGAATGGCATGCAGGCGGTCTTCAGGGAAAACCAGGAACGGAGCGCCGCTCGCCTCCGAGCGCAGTCGCGCCACTTCGGTGGGCGAGGCGATTTCTTCCATCGGATGGAAGAGGTCCATCGAATCCGCGGCCTCGAAGTGGACGATCGTGGCCGAGGGAAGCGTCCGCCACCGCCCGGACGTGATATCAGCGTCAGTCAGGCGGGATCGCGCAAGCCAGTCACCGCTCGCCGTCGAGTCTGGGCCCGGATAGGTGATCCTGGGATAGTTGGACTTCACCGTGCCAGTGTAGGGCATGTCGTAGATCAGGTACTCGCCAGCGCCAGCCACCGGTTCGAACGCCACATCGCCGCTCATCTGCGACGCCGCGACGATTCGCACGTTCTGCACGCGAGTGGAGCCATCAGCGGGGTAGACCAGGATTCGCTTCGCCTCGGGATGCCGGTCGCGTCGCCGCCACTCGATGTGCGCCCGGACTGCCGGCACGGATTCGGCGACGGCCACCACCACCCGGTGATTGCCAAACGAATCGGGATTCCAGCGCGCGACCAGGTGGGCGGGTTCCTGGCCATGCACCGATCCGATGGCGGCGAGCGCAAGAGCGGCGACGATCGCCGGAACATGCCGGATCATCGGTCAGCCTTTGTCGGAAGTCGGCTTGCCGCGTGCTCGAGTTCTCGACGCTGGGCAAGCAAGGATTGGAAAAGCCGTAGCTGGGTGCGAGTTCGCCGGAGGTTCTGCTCCGGATCAGCGGCACCGTAGTAGGCATCGCCGCGGAGGTAATCGGTAAGGAAGCGAACGGCCTGCTCCAGCGTGATGACGCAGCCGGCCAGCACCGCGCTGGCACGCTCATGCACAGTGAGCGCATCTCCAGCGCCGCAAAACCAGCCGCCGAGCGCGGCGAGCACCAGCTGCGGATCGGCGGCGACCAGCGTGAGGTCAGGCTCATCCTCAGCGGTCGGGCTCGCCAGCGACCTGATCAGGTCGCCGACATCGCTCAACGCCGAACCCGGCATCACCGTGTCGAGATCAACGACTGCCAGCGGGTGGCCGCTGGCGTCGAGCAGCACATTGGCTGACTTGGCGTCGTTGTGGGTCACGCGCGTTGGAACACCATTCGTGCCGGCGTTCGGCAATTCGCTCGCGAGGTTGCCATGGCGTCGGCAGTGGTCGAGTTCGTCCGAAACCCGCGACCCGCGACCCGCGACATCCTCTCGCGCTGCATCCTCGAGCTCGGCGAAGTACCACGCGGTGTCGTGAAAATGAGGAATAGTGCAGGAGAGCGGCGGGCCGGCGTAATCACTCAACAATTCGAGGAACGTCCCGAACGCGAGGCCGGCTGCATGCGCCGCCGCGCGATCGCTGGCGCGCTCCTGGGCCGGCCTGCCGGCGAGCCACGGAAAGGCGCGCCAGATGGCGCCGTCGGATGCAGTGCACCAGGACGCGCCGGAGTGTGTGGGAACCAGCACCAGCTCGTGCTGCAGCGGAAGATGCGTCCTGCGGGCGGGCTCGGTCGCGTGCAAGTGGTTGGTGACCGCGCTGAGGTTGGCCATGACGGCCTCGCCGTCAGGAAAGACGCGAGGGTTGAGCCGCTGAACCAGATACTGGCGCTCGCCGCCAGGAACGGCGCACTGGACCCGAAATGACCGGTTGATATGCCCGCCGGTTTCGGGGACAGCGGTCACCGGAACGCCGTCAAATGCGAACTGCCGCACCTCGGCGGGGCTCAGCTCCACAGCCGCTCAGGATATGCACCCGTCGCCACCAGTCGCTCGAGCGCCGAGCGCACGCCAGGCAGGTCGTCGTGATAGGTGATACCGAACCATCGGCTCCTGGGAGCCAGGGCACGCACGCAACGCTCGCCGCTGGCGAGCACATCCTGAACGGCAACCGGCAGGGGAAATTCATCCCGGCGGAAGTCGGCGCGAGCGAGGAAGCGCTCGAAACCGGCACGCAGGTCCTCGAAGACCGAGCGGTTGAACGCCCAGAAGTTCATGGAGACGAGCAGCTGCTCCGCGAGCACCCGGGGGCCGGCTTCGCCAAGGCCC
>DASSHL010000007.1:0-13477 GCA_035692845.1 Gemmatimonadales bacterium | reverse complement strand
ACCACAATCGTGAGGGAGACGTGAATCTTCATGAGTACCAGGCGCGTGAGCTGCTGAAGGCAGCCGGTGTGCCGATGTTCGATGGTGGCGTTGCCAGCTCACCCGATGAAGCGGAGGCGATTGCCCGCAAGCTTGGCGGGGCAACGGTGATCAAGGCGCAGGTGCATTCCGGCGGGCGGGGCAAGGCGGGCGGAGTCAAGCTCGCGAAATCGCCCGAGGAAGCGCGTGAGCACGCCGCCGCCATTCTGGGCATGACCATCAAGGGGCTCGTGGTGAGCAAGGTCCTGGTGGTGCCAGCGGCCGAGATTGCCAGCGAAGCCTATGTCGGCCTCATCATGGACCGCGCGAGCCAGGGGCCGGTGTTCATGGTAAGCTCGGCGGGTGGCGTGGACATCGAGGAAGTCGCGGCCAAAACGCCGGAAAAGATCACCCGGCTCGCCGTGGACCCGGTCTACGGGTTGCTCCCGCATCAGGCGATGGCGCTCGCCTTCTCACTCTACACGGACTATGCGCAGGTGAAGACCGCTGCGCGGATCATGCAGCAATTGTATCGCGCCTTTACCGCCAACGGCTGCTCGCTGGCGGAGATCAATCCACTGGTCTCCACACCCTCCGGCGAAGTCCTCGCGCTCGACGCCAAGGTTTCCATCGACGACAATGAGCTGGAGCGGCGTCCCGATCTGGCCGCGCTGCGCGATGACTCGGCCGAGGCGCCGAGCGAGGTCAAGGCACGCGAGGCGGGCCTCACGTTCATCAAGCTCGACGGCAACGTGGGCTGCGTGGTGAACGGCGCCGGCCTGGCCATGGCCACCATGGACCTCGTGAAGTATTACGGTGGCCAGCCCGCCAACTTTCTCGACATCGGTGGCAGCTCCAACCCGGACAAGGTGGTGAACGCCCTCCGGATCATCACCTCGGACCCCGCCGTCAAGGCCATCCTGTTCAACATCTTCGGTGGGATTACCCGCACCGATGACGTGGCCAATGGCATCAAGACGGCACTCGAGAAATTCCCGGTCAACGTCCCCATCGTTGTGCGCCTCACGGGCACCAACGAAGCCGAAGCGGTGAAGATCCTGCAGCGGATCGGCATGACGGCACTCAGCGACATGGATGAGGCGGTGGAGAAAGTGGTCGGCATCGTGAAGGAGGCCGCGTGAGCATCTTCATCAACAACGACACGCGGCTCGTGGTGCAGGGCATTACCGGACGCGATGGGTCATTCCATACGAAGCAGATGATGGAGTATGGCACCCGGGTGGTGGCCGGTGTCACGCCCGGCAAGGGCGGACAGACGTTTGACGACAAGGTGCCGATCTTCAATACCGTGGCGGATGCGGTGGCGGGCGCTGGCGCCAACACCTCGGTCATCTACGTGCCGCCGGCTGGTGCGGGCGGCGCCGTGATGGAGGCAGCCGATGCCGGCATCAAGCTCATCGTCTGCATCACCGAGGGCGTGCCGGTCATGGAAATGACCCGGGTCATGCCCTACGTCGCCGAGCATGGCGCCCGCCTCATCGGTCCCAACTGTCCCGGCCTGATTTCGCCGGGGCAGAGCAAGGTGGGGATCATCCCCGGCAATATCTGCACACCTGGCCGTGTGGGCCTCGTCTCCCGCAGCGGCACGCTGACGTATGAGGTCGTCAACCATCTCACCAGGCGCGGCATCGGCCAGAGCAGCTGCGTCGGCATCGGGGGCGACCCCATCATCGGGACCAACTTCATCGACTGTCTTGCCGCGTTCGAGAGTGATCCCGGTACGGATGCGGTGGTCATGATCGGCGAGATCGGCGGGACCGATGAACAGAACGCGGCGCAGTTCGTGAAGGACAGGATGTCCAAGCCGGTGGTGGGCTTCATCGCCGGGCAGACCGCGCCCAAGGGACGCCGCATGGGCCACGCTGGCGCCATCATCTCGGGCTCCAGTGGCACCGCGGAAGAGAAGATGGCCGCCTTCGCCGACGCTGGCATCGCCGTCATGAAGCGGCCCGTGGACGTGGTGGAATTGATCAAACGGGCGATCGCGTAGGAGCGCATCGGAACCGTCGGGGGCGGCCCGCGGGCTGCCCCGACCCTGAACGCCGTTCGTTTACGGAGATATCCATGCCAGGCAATCGTACCCTCGCCATCATCAAGCCCGACGCCGTGCAGCGTGGGAAGAGCGGCGCCATTCTCGCGCACCTGGAGCGCGAAGGGTTCGTGGTGCGCGCTGCGCAGCTCATGCGCATGTCCGTGGCGGAGGCGGGCGCATTCTACGAGGTCCATCGCGGCCGGCCGTTCTATGACGAGCTGGTGCAGTTCATGTCCGGCGGACCGTGCATGCCGATTGTGCTCGAGCGTGACAACGCCGTGGCGTACTATCGGCAGGTCATCGGCGCGACCGACCCGGCCGAGGCCGCCGAGGGCACTATCCGGCGCCTGCATGCCGAATCCAAGGGGCGGAATGCGGTGCACGGCTCGGACAGCGATGAGAATGCAGCGCGCGAGATCGCGTTCTTCTTTCCCGAAGGCGAACTGGCCAGCCTCTGGGACACGTCGGCTTGACCTAACTTGTGTCGTTGTCTAGCTTTAATGGCTATGCTTCAAGTAGACTTGCGGGACGTTCGGCGAGCTCCGGTCATCACCGACGCAGAAGTGCCCGCCGATGATCCACTGCTGGAAGGGCTGGCGCTCCAGTTCGTAACACCGGTGAGCGTCCGCGGTCGGGTTCAGGCCACCGACGAGGGCGAGTACCTCTGGCGCGGCACCATCGCGGCCCGGGTTGGCGGCGAGTGTCGCCGTTGCCTCAAGCCAGTGGAGCAGGACGTCACAGTGGACGCCGACGTCCTTTTCAGCACCGATCCTGACGCGGCCGATGACCCCAGCGTCTACCCGCTGGATGCCAGTGCCACGGCGCTCGAAGTGGGCCAGGCGGTGCGCGAGGAGCTCGCGCTGGCTGTCTCGCCCTTCCCGCTCTGCCGGGAAGAATGTGCTGGTCTGTGCCCCGGTTGCGGTGCAGACTTGAATGCGGGTCCGTGCGGGTGCGCGGTCTCCGCCGAACCTCTCTGAGGACTCAATGGCAGTTCCGAAGCGTCGTACCTCCAAGTCCCGCAAGCGGCTCCGTCGCGGCCACCACGCTGCCGCGGCCGTGGCGAGCCAGGCCTGTCCGCGTTGCGGCTCGCCCAGGTTGCCGCATCGCGTCTGCGACTCGTGCGGATATTACCGTGGCAAAAAGCAGGTCGAGGTCGAGGACCAGTAGCGGTGATCCGCGTCGCGCTGGACGCGATGGGGGGCGACAACGCTCCACATGCGGAAATTGACGGAGCGTTGCTGGCCCTCGAGGAGTACTCGGACCTCCAGGTTCAGCTGGTTGGCCAGCCGGACACGATCCGCGAGGTGCTCGGCGATCGGGCCTCCGCCGCCGGCGCACGCCTCGTCATCATGCCAGCAAGCGAAGTCATCAGGATGGACGAGAAGCCGCTTGCGGCCGTGCGCAGCAAGCGCGATTCCTCGATCGTCGTCGGACTCACCCTGCAGAAGCGCGGTGAGTCCGATGCGTTTGTGTCAGCCGGCAATACCGGCGCCGTGCTGGCGGCGTCCACGGTCCTGCTCGGCCTCCACGATGGCGTCGAGCGCGCCAGCGTGGCCACGCTCTTTCCCACCGCTGACAAGCCGGTCATCCTGCTCGACGGCGGCGCGAACGTGGACTGCAGTGCCCGCGAGCTGGCCGGCTTTGCCCTCCTCGGCACTGTCTACGTACGTGAAATCTTCGGCCGCGCCAACCCTGCCATCGGCTTGCTCAACGTGGGCGAAGAAGAAGAGAAGGGAAACGCGGTCGTGCGGGAGGCCAACCGGCTCCTGCGAGCCATGCCCGGCATCAACTATATCGGCAACATCGAAGGGCGTGACATTCTCGCCGGGCATGAGAAGTTTGGCGACGTAGACATCGTGGTCTGCGACGGATTCGTCGGCAATATCGTGCTCAAGTTCTACGAGTCGGTCGCCCGGCTGATCGTGCGCATCGTCAAGCGCCAGGCGCCCGATATACTGGAGCGAGAGGATGTCCGGCGCGTCTTCCGGACGCTGGACTACGCCGAGTACGGCGGCGCCCCGCTGCTTGGCATCAAGGGCATCTCCATCATCTCCCATGGTGCGTCAGGACCAAACGCCATCAAGAACGCCCTGCGCGTCGCGCTGCAGGCAGTGCGTGCCGAGCTGAGCGAGCGCGTGCGCCAGGAGCTGGCCCAGCGCTCAACGGTGGCCAGCGCGTGAAGGGTCCGCGCCGGCCCTTTGCCCGGATTGCGGGTCTCGGCATCGCCGTACCCGAGCGCGTGGTGCCCAACAGCTGGTTCGAGGAACGGCTGGAAACGTCGGACCAGTGGATCGTGGACCGCACCGGCATTCGGGAGCGCCACTTCGCCGGGCCCGAGGATACCGTCGCCAGTCTCTCCGCCACTGCGGCGGCCCAGGCGCTTGGGCAGGCGGGGCTCGGGGCTGCGGACCTCGATGCCATTGTGCTCGGCACGGCAACACCCGATCGCCTGCTGCCCGCTACGGCCTGCGACCTCCAGGCGCTGCTCGGCGCCACCAACGCGTTCGCGCTCGACATCGACGCGGCGTGCCCCGGTTTTCTCTTCGCGTTGTCCATGGCTGAGGGCCTCATTGCCGCGGGCCAGGCCGAGAACATCCTTGTCCTCGGAGCGGAAAAGCTCACGGCCATCACCGACTTCGAGGATCGCGGCACGGCGGTGCTCTTCGGTGACGGCGCCGGCGCCGTGGTGCTTCGCCCCACCTCCCCCGAGGGGAGTGCACCGCGCGGGATTCTCTCGTCCTATCTCAAGTCTGATGGCCGGCTGGCTGACCTGCTGTACCGGCCGGGCGGCGGCTCCAGGCATCCGATCAGCAATGAGGTGGTGGCCGAGCGCTCGCAGTTCATGAAGATGCAGGGCCGCGAGGTTTTCAAGGCGGCAGTGCTTGCCATGGCGGAGGCCTGCGACGTCGCACTGCAGCGCGCGGGCCTGCGCGGCGAGGACATCGACCTGCTGGTGCCGCACCAGGCCAACCTGCGAATCATCGACGCAACAGCGCGCCACGCTGGCGTGCCGATGGACAAGGTCATGGTGAACGTCGAGCGCTACGGCAACACGTCGTCGGCCTCGATCCCGCTGGCACTGGCCCAGGCTGAGGCCGAAGGCCGCATCGGCCCCGGGTCGGTGGTGCTGCTTGTGGCATTTGGCGCCGGCTTCACCTGGGCAAGCTCGGTCATCCGATGGTGAACGTCCTGGTCTGTCCCGGCCAGGGCTCGCAGAAGGTCGGGATGGGCCGCGAGCTGGCGGAGCAGTATCCCGCGGCGCGGCAGGTCTTCGAGCGCGTGGATGCCGCACTGGGTACGTCGCTCACCCAGCTGATGTGGGAGGGGCCGGAAGAGGAGCTCACGCTTACTCACAACGCGCAGCCCGCCATTCTGGCTCATTCCGTGGCTGCTCTCACGGCCGCAGGTGCCGTGCTCGAACCGGCCGCCATGGCTGCCGGTCATAGCCTGGGCGAATATTCGGCGTACGTCGCGGCTGGGTCACTGACCGTGGAGGACGCCGCGCGGCTCGTGCGTCGCCGGGGAGAACTGATGTTCGAGGCAGGGCAGGCGCGCCCGGGTGCCATGGCCGCGGTGCTGGGCCTGGCTACCGCCGAAGTGGCGACGGCGTGCGGGGAAGCGTCGGACACCGAGGGCATTGCCGTCGCTGCCAACCAGAATGCGCCCGACCAGACCGTGATATCGGGGGATCCAGCCGCGGTCGAGCGTGCTGGTGCGCGCTGCAAGGAGCTGGGAGCCAAGCGCGTGATTCCGCTCAAGGTGAGCGGCGCGTTTCACTCGCCGCTGATGCAGCCCGCTGTCGCCGGCCTCGCGGCCGCCCTTGATGCGACACCCTTCGCCGACCCGCGGTTTCCTGTGGTTGCCAATGCCACGGCGGCACCGGTGCGCACGGCCGAAGAGGCGCGTGTGCGCCTGGTGGAACAGCTGACCGCGCCGGTGCGCTGGGTCGCGAGCGTGGAGACGCTGGCGCGCGAGGTCCCAGGCGCGCGCTTCGTGGAAGCCGGGCCCGGTGCCGTGCTGTCCGGGCTGGTGCGCCGGATCGTGCCGGGGAGCGAGACGGTCACCCTCGGCACGCCAGACGACGTGGCTCGCCTGATGAGCGGCGCGTGACGTCCGACGCATGCCTCATGACATACGACCTATGACTGCATTGATCGACTTGAGTGGCCAGGGAGCGCTGGTCACCGGTGGCAGCCGGGGCATCGGCCTTGCCATTGCCAAGGCGCTGCAGGGTGCCGGCGCGCGCGTGGCGATCGCGGCGCGGGACATCGAGCGTGCGCGCACCGCTGCAGCCGAGATCGGCGCAGGCACCCTGGCGCTCGCCTGTGACGTTGCTGATGCATCGCAGGTGGAGCGAGCCGTGCAGGAGGCGGAGGCCGGACTCGGCGCCATCGACATCCTGGTCAACAATGCCGGTCTCACGCGCGACAATATTCTGCTGCGGCTGGGCGAGGAGGACTGGGATGCGGTACTGGACGCCAACCTCAAGGGCGCCTTCCTCACCACCCGCGCCTGCATCAAGCCCATGATGAAGCGCCGGCGCGGCCGGATCATCAACATCAGCAGCATCGTGGGAATCTCGGGCAACAAGGGGCAGGCCAATTACGCCGCAAGCAAGGCTGGCCTCATCGGGTTCACCAAGTCGGTGGCCCGGGAGTACGCCAGCCGCGGCATTACCGCCAATTGCGTGGCGCCGGGCTATATCGCCACGGACATGACCGATGCCTTGCCCGATGAGGCGCGGAAGGCGTTATTAGACAGCATTGCGCTGGGCCGCCTCGGCACCCCGGATGACGTGGCGGGCACGGTACTTTTTCTGGCGTCGGCGCTGGCAGCCTACATCACCGGGCAGGTGCTGGTGGTGGACGGCGGCATGGTCATCTGAGCGGGCTCTCAATTCCCAACACGAGGAACACATGGACAACCTTGAAGAGAAGGTCAAGGACATCATCGTGGAGGAGCTCGGCGTCGAGCGTGACAAGCTCACGTCCGAAGCCAGCTTCATGGAAGACCTGGGCGCGGACAGCCTGGACACCGTGGAGCTCGTCATGGCCTTCGAGAAGGAGTTTGACATCGACATCCCCGACGAGGACGCGGAAAAGATGCGCACCGTCGGCGATGCCATGAACTACCTGCACTCGAAGATCGGGAAGTAGCTCGTTGGCGCGCCGCGTCGTCGTCACCGGCATGGGGCTGGTGACCCCTGTCGGCACCGATACCGAGTCCACCTGGAGCGCCCTCCTTGCAGGGCGCTCTGGCGCAGGCCCCATCACGAAGTTCGATGCCGCGAAGCTGTCCGTCCGGTTTGCCTGCGAGGTCAAGGGCTTCGACCCCCTTCTCTACATCGATCGCAAGGAAGCCCGGCGCTACGATCTCTTCGCGCAGTTCGCGCTGGGTGCGGCGGCGCAGGCCGTCGCACAGGCGGGCCTCGAGGGACGGTTTCCCGTGCCGGACAGGACCGGCGTGATCATCGGGAGCGGCATCGGCGGGATGCAGACGTACGAGGACAACTGCCGGGCCTTCATCGAGAAGGGTCCCGACCGGGTGTCGCCCTTCTTCGTGCCGATGTTCATTCCCGATATCGCCGCCGGGCTCGTCTCCATGCGCTATGGCCTGCGCGGTCCCAACTTCGCCACCGTGTCGGCCTGCGCCTCATCTGCGCACGCCATCGGCGAGTCGTTCCGGCTGGTGCAGTCGGGACGGGCGGAGTGCATGGTGACTGGCGGCTCCGAGGCTGCCATCACGGGCCTCACCGTGGCGGCCTTCGCCAACATGAAGGCGCTCTCATTCCGGAATGACGATCCCACGACTGCCAGCCGCCCGTTTGACCTGGACCGCGATGGCTTCGTGCTGGGAGATGGCGGTGGCATCGTCGTGCTCGAGAGCCTGGAGCATGCACAGGCGCGTGGCGCCACCATTCTCGGCGAGGTGGCGGGCTACGGAGCGAGCGGGGATGCCTATCACATCACGTCGCCGCCTGAATCGGGCGAAGGCGCCCAGCTCGCGCTCCGCAACTGCCTCGAGGACGGCCAGATCGCCGTGGAAGACGTGGGCTATATCAACGCCCACGGCACCTCGACCCCGGTGGGCGACGTCGCGGAGACCCGTGCGGTCAAGGCCGTGTTCGGCGAGCACGCCCGTGAGCTGGTCTTCGGTTCGACCAAATCGATGACTGGCCATCTTCTGGGCGGGGCCGGCGCCCTCGAGTTCTGCGTGGCCCTCCAGACGGTCCGGACGGGCAGGATCCCACCCACCATCAACCAGTTCACGCCCGATCCCGAGTGCGACCTCGACTCGGCGCCGAACACGATGCGTGAACGCCCGGTCAAGGTGGCGCTGAGCAATTCGTTCGGCTTTGGCGGACACAACGCGACGCTCGCGGTGCGGGCCTTTGCTGGGTAAGTCGTAAGTCGTAGGTCTTATGACGTACGACTTACGACAAGTTTACATTGCTCTAGCCCTTCCGCCCGGCCTCAGGAGTCCGAATGGCAGTCCAGCTCGACCGATCCCGCATCGCAGATCCCGCCCTGCTGCCTCTCGCCGACCAGGTGGAAGCGGGCGAGAGACTGAGCCTCGATGCTGGCGAGGTGCTCTTTCGCACGCACGACATCCTGGGGCTCGGCACGCTCGCGGACTTTGCCAACCAGCGCCGCAATGGCGACCGGGTCTACTTCTCCGCCAACCAGCACATCAATCCCACCAACGTCTGCATTCTCCGGAATACGTGCACGTTCTGCTCCTTCGCACGAATGCCGAAGGAAGAAGGCCATTACACCCGGTCACTCGAGGAAGTCTTTCATGAAGCGGAGCGGGCGCGCGGCGCACCGACCCGCGAGTTCCATATCGTGGGCGGGCTGCATCCCAAGCTCCGGCTGTCCTACTACACCGACATGCTGCGGGGCCTGAAGGAGCGCCATCCCGAGGTCCACATCAAGGCGCTCACGGCGGTCGAGATTGCCCACTTGGCCCGCATCGAGCGGATCACGTCGCGCGAGGTGCTGGCGGCGCTGAAGGAAGCCGGCCTTACCAGCCTGCCCGGCGGCGGCGCCGAGGTGTTCAGCACCGCGGTACGCGCCACGATCGCCGAACGCAAGCTGACCGGCGAGCAATGGATCCGGGTGCATCGCGAGGCACATGAGCTCGGCATTCCCACTAACTGCACCATGCTGTACGGGCACGTGGAGTCGGCGCGGGACCGGGTGGAGCATCTCGATGCGCTGCGGCGCCTGCAGGATGAGACGGGTGGCTTCCTGACCTACATCCCGCTTGCCTACCACCCCGACAACAACGAACTGGGTGAGGAACTGCACCGGGTGGGAACAGCCACCACCGGCTTCGAGGACCTCAAGGCCATCGCGGTGGGCCGGCTCTTCCTCGACAATATTCCGCACATGAAGACTCACTGGCCCATGGTCACGCCCTTCCTGTCGCAGATCGCGCTCAATTTCGGGTGCGACGACGTGGAAGGCACCGTGGTATTCGAGCGGATCTACCACGATGCCGGGGCCCGCACCCTGCGCGGCATGGCCTATTACGACCTGGTCCAGCTCATCATCGGGGCGGGGCGCCACCCGGTGGAGCGTAACAGTCTCTATGAGTCGCTGCGCGACAATTTCGACGACCTGGCACCGCCCGAGCGCCAGGCGCGCTCGCTGCCCGTGGTGCATGCCGCATGAAGCTGGGCCGCATTCCCTGGATCAACTGCTACCCGGTGTACGGCGCCATGATGCGGGGCATCGTCGAGCCAGGCGCTGACATGGTGAGCGGCACTGCCAGCGAGCTGAACGACCTGCTTGCCGCGGGCGAGCTGGATGTGAGTGCCGTGTCGGCAGTGGAGTATGCCCGGAACGCGGCGCTCTATCACCTGCTGCCAGATCTCGCCATCACCTGTGACGGTCCGGTGCACAGCGTGGCGTTGTTCAGCCGCCGTCCGGTCACCGAGCTCGAGCATGGCACCATTCTGCTTACGGCATCGAGCCGCACATCGGTCCTGCTGCTCGAGCTGCTCTGCCGGCATCGCTGGCACATTCATCCGCAGCTGGCCACGGTGCGAGCGGAGGCCGTGGACCTCGCCTCGCTGGCGGGTTTCCCGCACGATGCCGTGCTGGTCATAGGCGATGCGGCGCTCCTGCTGGCCGATCGCGGGACCTATCCCTACTTCACGGACCTCGGACTCGCGTGGAAGGAGTGGACTGGCCTGCCGTTCGTGTTCGCGGTCTGGGCCGCACGACGGTCGGTGCCGCTGGCGGACGTGCAGCGGCTTCATGGCCGGCTGCTGGAATCGCGTGCGTGGGGACTCCGTCACCTTGACCTCCTGGCGGCAGAAGCCGCCGAGGCCACCGGCGTGCCGGGGCAGACGTGCCGTGACTACTTCGGCGACCTCGACTACGCGTTGTCCTATCGCCATCTCGCGGGCCTCACCGACTTCTTCCGCCGGCTGGCGCAGGACGGCCTGGTTCCGGACGGTTCGCTCTCCTTCATCACTGCTGCCTGAATCGTCGCCATGGATACAGTGGATCGTACGTCGCCGGAATTCCGCAAGTACCTCGAGCTCTACCAGCGCGCGCCCTTGCTCGAGCTGGGCCGGCTGGCGGACCTGGAACGCTGGCGGCTCCACCCGGATCCCGTGGTCACCTACATCATTGATCGCAACATCAACTACACCAATGTGTGCGTGGCCGACTGTCAGTTCTGCGCGTTCTACCGTCGCCCGAAGGATGGGGAAGGCTATGTCCTGAGCTACGAGGAGATCGGCGCGAAGATCGACGAGTGCAAGGCCATCGGCGGGGTGCAGATCCTCATCCAGGGCGGGCACAACCCGTACATCCCGTTCGAGTGGTACCTGGACCTGATGCGCTACATCAAGGCCAATCACCCGATCCACATTCACGGCTTCTCGCCTTCCGAGGTGGTCTTTTTCAGCGAGCGGTTCCGGATCCCCATGCCGGAGGTGATCCGCCAGCTTCGCGAAGCCGGCCTCGACAGCATCCCCGGCGGGGGCGGTGAAATCCTGGTCGACGCCATCCGCGAGCGGGTGGCAAAGAAGAAGGCGCAGACCGATGAATGGCTCGGTGTGCAGGAGGAGGCCCACCGCCAGGGGATGCGCACATCGGTCACCATGATGTACGGCCTGGGTGAAACGGCCGCAGACCGGATCGAGCACCTCTTCCGGGTGCGCCAGGTGCAGGACCGGACTGGCGGCTTCACGGCGTTCATCTGCTGGCCGCTGCAGCCGGAGGGCACTCCCGGGATGTCGCACATGGAGAAGACCGACGCCGTCACCTACCTGCGCACCCTGGCCATCAGCCGCATCATCCTGAAGGAAGTCCCGAACATCCAGTCGTCATGGGTCACGATGGGCCACAAGGTGGGACAGGTGGCGTTGCGCTTCGGCGCCAACGACTACGGCAGCCTGATGATGGAAGAGAATGTCGTGTCCGCCGCGGGCACCACGTACCGCACCACGCTTGACGAGATCGACCGCATCATCACCGATGCGGGATATGCGCCGCGGCAGCGCCGCCAGGATTATTCCCTCATCGCGGAGCCGGCCGGAGCCGCTGCATGAGGGTCGGGATCGGCTATGACTCCCATCGCTTCGTCGACGGGCGTCCGCTGGTCCTGGGCGGCCAGCGCATTCCCCATGCGCAGGGGCTTGCTGGCCATTCGGATGCCGACGCCGTGGCGCACGCCGTGACCGACGCACTGCTTGGCGCCGTCGCGGCCGGGAGCATTGGCGATTTCTTTCCCGATTCGGATCCACAATGGAAGGACGCCGACTCGATGGCGCTCCTGCGCCAGGTCGTGACACTGGTCCAGCAGCGCGGCTTCCTCCCTCGTCAGGCGGACATCACGGTCATCTGCGAGGCGCCACGGCTGTCCACTCATGCGGCCAGCATCGCCAGCGCCGTCGCCGGATCGCTCGGCCTCGAGCCGGGTGCTGTGGGCCTCAAGGCCAAGTCGAACGAAGGAATGGGTTTCATCGGGCGCGGCGAGGGACTTGCCGTCATGGCCGTGGTGACGGTGGAGGCGCGCTGATCTGATCGAGTCGCTGCTCAACTGGCTGTCGACGCTGCCTCCCGCAGCTGTCTATGCGGTGCTGGCGCTGCTGGCCGCAGTGGAAAATATCGTTCCGCCCGTTCCGGCCGACACGGCCGTTGCCCTCGGCGCCTTCCTTTCCCACCGTGGCGTCACCTCGCTGCCCCTGGTCTACGCCGTAACGCTGCTCGCCAACATCGGCGGGGCGGCCGGCGTCTACTTCGCAGCCCGTCGTTACGGGCGCCGCCTTTTCTCCACCCGCACCGGCCAGCGTCTCCTCTCGCCCTCCGCGCTCGCCGTGGTGGAGCGTGAATACCTGCGCTTCGGGATCGTCGGCATCTTCTTTGGCCGGTTTATTCCGGGCGTCCGCGCGGTCGTGCCTCCCTTCGCCGGTCTCGCCAACCTGGGGCCGTGGCGCGCGCTCATTCCCATGGCCACGGCATCGGCCATCTGGTACGGAGGGGTGGCACTCATTGGCGCAGCCATCGGTGCAGAGTGGAGCCGGATCAGCGTGATCCTGGGTGAAGTGAACCAGACGCTGGCAATCGTGGCGGTCGTCGCGGCGCTCATAGTGGCGCTGGTCGTGATCCGGCGTCGGCGCCAGGGTGGTCGGCTGTGGCAGGCGCTGCGGCGCGCCATTCCAGGTACCGAGGCGCTGCCTGAGGCTGGCCCGGATGCCATGACCCAGGCAGCGCTGGCCCTGCTGGAGGTGGCGTATGCTGATCCAGCGTTGCCTGCGGAGGAGCGCGCGCGGATCACCGGCGAACTGCGGTCCCGATGGGACCTGCCCCACGCCGAGGCACGCGAACCGGCCGACGAAGCGGAGTGGCGTGGCGTCCGCCAGCGCCTGCTCAATCAATTCGGCGAAGAGCGGCGCTGTGCGCTGTTGGAGCGGCTCTGGACGGTGGCGTTCGCGGAGCCGGGCTCCAGCGAGTCACGCGCGAGGCTGGTCCGCAACGCGGCGGTGCTGGTGGGCATGAGCACGTCAGAAATCGCAAACGTCGAGACTCGGGTGCGGGCAGGCGGGGCGACGTCCGCATGAGCATTCCCGAGCTGCGGGAACGCATCGAGCGGGATTTTCTCGTGGAGGGCTTTCGCGACTTCCTCGGGCTCGAGGCAGGCCACAGCCCCAATACGGTTGAAGCGTACGCGCGTGATATACGGCGGCTGGGCGAGTTCGCCCTGTCCAAGGGTGCCGCGCACCCGGCAGCCCTCAGCCGCACGCTCCTTCGAGATCACGTCTTTCTGCTCAAGGATCTGGGGCTCAGCCCGGCCTCGATCCGTCGAGCCATCTCGGCCATGCGCACATACTTCGGTTTCCTGGTTGGGGAAGGGATCGTCAAGCTCGATCCGAGCGATCGTCTCGAG
>DASSHL010000006.1:0-4349 GCA_035692845.1 Gemmatimonadales bacterium | reverse complement strand
CGCGGCTGGCCGCGAGGAAATCAACCGCATCAATGTTTTCCCGGTGCCCGATGGTGACACCGGCACCAACTTCAGCCTGACACTCCGCGCCGTCGCCGATGCCCTCCGGGCCCTCGGCGACGCGTCGCTTTCGGAGACGGCTCGCACCGCTTCGCGGGCGGCGGTGCTGGGTGCGCGTGGCAACTCCGGCATGATGCTCGCCCATTTCCTGCTCGGTTTCTCGGACGGGCTCGGCGAAGCACTGCACGCCGACGTCACGCGCGTTGCGCGCGCCATCCGCACCGGATCTGACCGACTCGACCAGGCCCTCGATGATCCGCGTGAGGGCACCATCCTGACCGTCGCCCGCGAAGCAGCCGCTGCCGCGGAACGTGCCGCGCTCCAGACTGATGACATTGGTGAATTCATGCACCTGATGCTCGCTGAAGGCGAGCGAGCCCTCGCCCGGACTCCCGAGTTGATGGCCGTGCTGAAGGAAGCGGGCGTCGTGGATGCCGGCGGCAAGGGCTTCGTGCGCATGCTCGAGGGTGTGGTCCGGTTCATCGAAGGCGATCCTATTCTCCCGGCCGCTGCCCTGCCCCTGCCGGCCGAATCCGATGCGGTTCCCGCCGCCCTGGCGGAAGTGGCAGCCGAGCGCGACTTCCGGTATTGCACGGAGGTGCTGGTACGGGGAGAGTCGTTGCCGCCCTCGAACGAGGTGCGGGCGGCCCTGCACGATTTCGGTGGTTCAGTCGTGGTGGCGCTCGCTGGCGATATCCTGAAGCTCCATGTGCATACCGATACGCCCGATGCCGTCTTTAGCTATGCAACACGCTGGGGGCGGGTGGTCACAACCAAGGCCGAGGACATGCGCGCGCAGCATGCCCACCTGGCCCACGATGATCGGCGCCAGGTAGCGGTGATTGCCGACAGCTCGGCCGACCTGCCCGATGCCGTGCTCGACCGGCACCGTATCACGCTCGTGCCCTTGCAGGTAATGTTCGGCCCGGAAACCTTCCGGGACCGGGTGGAGTTGCGGCCGGAGGAGTTCTACCGCCGGCTGCGCACCAGCAAGGAGCTGCCGACCACGTCGCAGCCCGCGCCCGGCGAATTCCTCCGGGTTTTTCGCGACGCACGGCAGGAGGCGCACGAGATCGTGGCGGTGTTGTTGTCTTCCGGGCTTTCGGGCACCTTCCAGTCAGCGGTGGCGGCGCGCAAGGCTGGCGGCATGGATGGGATCCACCTGGTGGACAGCCGGAGCGCTTCGCTCGGCCTGGGCCTGCTGGCGCTCCGCGCCGCCGAACTCGCCGAGGCCGGGTGGACCGGCGAGGCGATCGAGCGGGAGCTGGAACGGATCCGCGGTCGGTCCGGCATGCTGCTCACCGTGGATCGATACGACAACCTGATCCGCAGTGGCCGGGTGAGTCGCGGCAAGGCGTGGATCGGCGGCATGCTCGACGTGAAGCCGATCCTCACGCTCGATGAGGACGGACGCGTCATCCCGCTCGACCGGGTGCGCGGGCGCGAGAACCTCATCCCGCGCGTGCTGTCTCATCTGAAGCAGCGGCTGACGCCTGGACCCCGGCGCGTGCGCTTCGGGATCGGGCATGCCGACGCGCCGGAGGCCGCCGAGCGCCTGCGTACCGCGATCGTGGCGGCGTTCCGGCCGGAGGACTGTTTCGTGACACTCGCCACCGGTGTTCTCGGGACCCACGTGGGCCCGGGCGCGTGGGCGGTGTTCTATCAGGTTGAAGATGACGAGGCGACGGCGTGACGGCGGCGCGCAAGCTCCCGGCCGACGTGCGCCGCGCAGTGGACGCCATCGAGGACCTGAAGGGTCAGGCCGTTGTGGTGCTTGACCTGCATGGCGTCAATGACGCCACCGATTATTTCGTCCTGGCCTCGGGCACGTCGGAAGCACACGTGCGGGGCATCGCTGAGTCAGTGATGGCGAAAATGGACAAGGCCGGATTCCCCACGCACCACGCCGAGGGACTGGCCACCGGCCGATGGGTTCTCCTGGACTACGTCGATTTCGTGGTCCACCTGTTCCACCCGGAGACTCGCGCGTTCTATCAGCTCGAGCGCCTCTGGAGTGATGCCCTGGAGCTGCCGATCGGCGCTCCCTGACGAGGTCGCCAATGTTCCGTCGCCACCTGCTGGCGCTGCTGCCTTTCCTCCTGGTCCTCCTGCCCGCGCGGCTTTCCGCGCAGTACTTCGGGCAGAACAAGGTCCAGTACGAGGCCTTCGGGTTCAAGGTCATCAAGACCGAGCACTTCGACGTCTATTTCTACGAGCGTGAGCAAGAGGCCGCGTTTGACATCGCGCGCATGGCTGAGCGCTCCTACGGCCGGCTCTCCCGCGTCCTGAATCATCAGTTCCGCGAGCGCAAGCCGATCATCGTGTACGCCTCGCATTCCGACTTCATCCAGACCAATGCCACGCCCGGCGAGGTCGGCGAGGGCACCGGCGGGTTCACCGATTTCCTCAAGCACCGCAACATCTTCCCGCTCACCGGCTCGTACGCCGAGAACGAGCACGTGCTCACGCACGAAATGGTGCACCAGTTCCAGTACGACATCTACTCTGGCGGCAAGGCTGGCGCCGGGCTGGGCACGCTCATCTCGGTGAATCCGCCGCTCTGGTTCATGGAGGGCATGGCCGAGTATCTCGCGATCGGCCCGGTGGACCCCAATACCGCCATGTGGCTCCGGGATGCGTCGCTCGAGAACAAGCTGCCGTCCATCCGGCAGATGGAGACCGATCCGCGGATCTTCCCGTATCGCTTCGGCGAGGCGCTGATTGCCTACATCGGCCAGCGCTGGGGCGACGAGGCCATCGGCGCCATCCTGAGCAACTCGCGGGTCTCGGGACTGGACGGAGCGTTCCGCCGGACCATCGGGCTCTCGCTCGACCAGCTATCAACGCAGTGGCGTGACGCCGTGCTGCGGACCTACCTGCCGGAAATCGGGAGCCGTACCACGGCCGCCGCCGTGGCGCAGCCGCTCCTGACGGAGGAAAAGTCCGACGGCACGCTGCACCTGGCTCCGGCGTTTTCGCCTGATGGGTCGCGCGTGGCCTATTTCAGCGAAGCCAATTTCTATTTCGTCGATCTCTACCTGGCCGACGGCCACACGGGCGAGCGCCAGAAGCGTCTGTTCAAGTCCACCTACGACAGCAACTACGAGACCTTCCGCTTCATCAATTCGTCCGCCAGCTTCTCGCCCGATGGCAAGTACATCGTGGTGGCCGCCAAGCGCGGGCCCAAGGATGAGATCCTGGTCATCGACGTGGACCGCAACAAGGTGGCCGACCGGATCAAGGTGGACCTCAACGGCGTGACCACGCCGAGCTTCAGTCCCGATGGGCAGAAGCTGGTCTTCACCGGTTACGACGGCGGCATCGCCGACCTGTTCATCGTGGACCGGGACGGCAAGAACCTGCGGCGCCTGACCAACGACAAGAACGCGGAATTTGACCCGGTCTGGTCCCCCGACGGCAAGTCCATCGCCTTCACCACCGATCGCGGGCCTGAGACCGACTTCAACCAGCTCACTTTCGGCAATTTCCGCATCGCGCTCTACGACCTGGCCACCAGCCAGATCCGGGTGCTCGATCACATGGAGCTTGGCAAGAACAGCAGCCCGCAGTGGGCGCCCGATGGACGCTCCATCGGCTTCATCTCCGATCGCACGGGCGTCAGCAACGTCTTCCTCTACGATTTCGGCGATGACCAGGTCTACCAGCTCACCGATCTCTACACCGGGGCGCAGGGCATTACGCCATTGAGCCCGGTGCTTACGTGGGCGCGCGGCGCCGACCGCATGGCGTTTGTGTACTACGAGAAGGAGAAGTACGATGTCTACGCCATTGACAATCCGCGGAGACTGAAGCGCGCACCGTGGACCCCAGCCCAATCCGACAGCGCCACCACCATCGCGAGCATTGGCGCGAATGCGCCGGAACCGGCCGTGGCGGATACTGTCACTGCCGATAGCGCAGCCCGGCGGGCGCAACCGGAACAGGCAGGCGTCGGCGTGGGCGGCTCGCTCTATCGCTCGCAGCAGGGCCTCCGGGCGGCGGGCAAGCTGGGCGCGGCGGATTCCGCGTCGCCCAATGCCGGACCGGTGTCCATCGTGGCGCTGCTCGACTCGGCCACGCTCAACCTGCCTGACACGAACGAGTTCTCCGTTCGGCCCTATCGCGTGCATTTCACGCCGGACTACGTGGCGCGTCCGTCGATCGGCTACACCCGTGACACATTCGGGCGCGGCTTCTTCGGCGGCAGCGCCGTGCAGCTGAGCGACATGCTGGGCAATCACCAGATGATCTTTGCCGGTTACGTGAACGGCAGCTTCGTCGAGTCACAG
>DASSHL010000005.1:0-3984 GCA_035692845.1 Gemmatimonadales bacterium | reverse complement strand
GATCAGCCGGGGTCACCAGCACCGCCATGTCTACCGGAGCCGCACCCAGGACTTCTTCCATGGTCGCCACGTCCTGGACCGTGAGCCCGTTCCAGCGCGTGCCGATCTTGGCCGGATCCACGTCGAAGATGGCGGCGATGTCAAAGCCGCGCTGGCGAAAGCCGTGGTACTGCAGCAACGCACTGCCGATCTTGCCCGCACCGACCATCCCTACCCGGTAGCGCCGCTTGAGCCCCAGGATATCACGGAGCCGGTCCATGAGCTCCGGCACGGCATAGCCCAGCCCTCGCTTGCCGAACGACCCAAAGAACGACAAGTCTTTCCGCACCTGGGCGGACGTCGTCCCGCCCCGGCCGGCCAACGCCTCGGAGCTGACCGTCTCGATCCCCTGCGCGGCAAACTCTTCAAGCAGCCGGAGGTAGAGGGACAGGCGGCGGATGGTGGAATCGGCGACTCTCGGCATGCCTTATTGTGAAATGTTTCACAAAGCTAGCATTCGCCGTTCGCCTCGTCAACGAGTCCCCGCATCACCGCCCAAAGCTGTTGCGGTGTCAATGTTTCCGCCCTCGCCTCGGGACGGATCTGCAGCGAGCCCAACGTAGCGCGGATGCGATCCGGTCCCGCCGGAACAATCTGCCGAAGCGATCCGGCCAGCTGCTTCCGCCGCATGCCAAAGAGCTGGACCACGAATCGCCGGAAGAGCGCCTGCGCCGCGAGCGGCACCACCGGTTGGGGAAGTGGAGTGAGCCGCACGACAGCTGAGGTGACCTTGGGCGCCGGCTTGAATGCGCCGGCTGGCACCGTGAAGAGGCGTTCCACATCGGCTGCCGCCTGCACGCCGACCGACAGGGCACCATACGCCTTGGTGCCGGGCTCCGCCGCGAGGCGCTCTGCCACTTCCTGCTGGACCAGGAAGACCACGCGCGCTGGCTGCGGCGGCCTCAGCGCCTGGTCAATCAACGGCGTCGTGATGTTGTAGGGAATATTTCCGGTAATAATCCAGCGTCCGGCCGGCGGGTGGCCCGCGATCGCGTGCCAGTCGAGCTCGAGCGCGTCGCCTTCGACGACGTCCGCGCCGGGCGCACGCGCATGGAGCGCCTCCAGCAAGTCGCGGTCACGTTCGATCGCAACCACCCGACAGCCCAGCCCCAGCAGCTCAGCGGTCAGTCCGCCCGGACCTGGCCCGATCTCCAGCACCGTGTCATCGGGACCAGCGAGTGTCGCTCCCGCAATGCGGCGCAGGATGGAGGGATCGGAGAGGAAATGCTGGCCCAGCCGTCGCTTGGCGTGAGGCGGCATCACAGCCGCAGGACGAGCATGGTGCGGTCGTCCCCTCGGCCCGCGGCGAACGCGCTCGCCTCGGCGAGGACGGCATCGACAATGGCCTGGGGCTCTGCGCCGTGCATCGACTTCACGACCTCAAGCACCCGCGCCTCCCCGAATTTCTCACCTGCGACATTCTGCGCGTCCTCCAGCCCATCGGTCCAGAGACAGAGCAGATCATCCGCCGCATCCCATGGCACCAGCTGGCGCTGGATGTCGCGTACCCCGGCGAGTCCCAGCGGCGGCGCGGTCGCACCAAGCCGTTCCACCGACGTGCTCCCGACGCGGAACGCATACGGATGTCCAGCGTTGGCAAAGAGCAGCTGGCTCCTGGCCCGGTCGAGCATGCCATAAAAGACCGTCAGGTACATCTCGGTACGTTCGAGCTCGCCGCTCAGGCCTTCGAGCATCGCGGCCAGTGTCTCGTCCGGCGTGATCGGCGCCGCGGCGTGTATTCCTGCGGCGCTCAGCACCAGCGCCATCACCAGCGCCGCCGAGAATCCGTGCGATGACACGTCGCCGATCATCACGCCGACACGGCCGTTGCCCAGCCGGGAGAAGGTGTAGAAATCGCCGCCAACCCACTCGGCGGGCACGCAGCGCGCCGCGACCGTGGCCTCGCCATGCAAGACGGACGGCGACGGAAGGATGCGGCGCTGCAGGTCGGCCGCGAGCTCCAGCTCACGCCGCAACCGCTGCTGGGTCCGCTCCCGCGCCACGAGGCGCGCATTCTCCACCGCCACGGCGACGAAATTGGCCACCGTCGTCACCAGCTGCCGCTCCGCCTGGGTGAAGCGGTCCCCGCCACTCCGGTCGGTGAAGTTGAGCACACCCACACAGCGCAGGGCGACGCCGGGCGCGGAATATCGGATCGGGACGCTCAGGTACGAGGAACCGGAGTAGCGGCGGGCCGAGCGAGTGTCGCGCGCGGCGCGCGCCTCGGCCACCTGGGTCCGGAACACGCGGGCAGCAATGCTCGACGGATCATCCAGCGCCACGGGCGCCACCTCGCGCGCGTCAAAGCCGATCGTCGCAACGGTGAGCAGGGCCTGCTGGCGTTCGTCGTGCACCATGATGGACGCGCGCCGCGCGCCGACGACGGCGGCCGCTTCGCGGATGATCGTCTCGGCGGCCTCGTTGAGACTGACGGTGCGGCCAAGGATCTCGCTGATGCCGTAGAGGAGTTCGACTTCTTCCCTGCTGTTGGCGAGGAGCGGCCCGACGACGGCGGCGATGGCCGGTGCAAGCGCTGGCGCCCGCACAGCGTCGACATCGGAAAGCTGGAGCCAGGCACCCGGCTCGTCGGGCAAAGGCTCGAGCCAGGCGCGACCGTCCGGCGTCTGGACCGGACCCGCCATGAGGGGCGGCACCGGGCTCCAGCTGTCCACGGCGCCGCCCATGGGAACGGCGCGATCGCCCTCTTCCTTCCAGATCCGGAGCTGCGCGCCAGCCAGCGCGCCAAGGGCGTCAAGCGCAGCCCGGAGCGGAGTCAGCGGCGGAGCAGGATGGCGCAGATGGAGTTTCCCCGTTCGTTGAAGACGACCTGGTCAGCGAGATGGCGGATGAGGAAGATGCCGCGGCCACGCTCTTCGAGAATCTGCCGGGGTGTCACCGGCTCCGGCACCGCGGCCGGGTCGAAGCCGTCGCCCTCATCGGTGACATCGATGCGGATGTCCGGCGCGCGCAGCCGGACCGACACGTGCACGGACTTGTCAGGGTCCTGGCGGTTGCCCCGTACGATGGCGTTGGCGATGGCTTCCGCCAGCACCACCTCGAGCCGGAAGCGCATCCGGCCATGGTCCTCGCCGCCGGCGAGGCAATGATGCGTGAGGAGAGCGACGGCTTCCTCGATGCAGGCCGCATCGCTGGGCAGCCGCAGCGTGACCTGGGCGCCGGGCCCGGTCTCGTCGGTAATGCTGCTCCGCCTGACGCAGAGCCGGAGCGTGGTCATGCTTCGTCAGAACCCGGCGAGCGCCTCGCTCGCCGACGGCGAGATACTGAACAGCGTGTCGAGCTTGGTGAGCTCGAACAGCGCGCGCAGGTCGTCGTTGAGGCCGCCGAGCCGGAGGTCGCCGCCACGTTCGCGGACCTGCTTGGCGATGGTCACGAGGGCACCCAGCCCGGACGAGTCGATGTAGCCGGTCTCGCCGAAGTCGAGGACGAAGCGGCGGTCGCCCTGCTCCAGCCGTTCGGCCACGAGGGTCTTGAGTTCCTGGCGATTGTTGACGGTGAGCTGCCCTTCGGAGCGGATCACCGTGATGTCATCCTGCCGGGATGCGGAAAAGCTCATGCCGATGCTCCTTCGGTACGGTCGGCCTGCAGCGCAATGAGCGCGGTGACGTGAACAATATCCTCGACGCTCGCGCCGCGGGAAAGGTCGGACACCGGCCGCGCGAGTCCCTGCAGCATGGGGCCGATGGCGGCCGCGCCCGCGAGGCGCTGGACCAGCTTGTAGGCGATGTTGCCGGCGTCGAGATCGGGAAAGACGAGAATGTTGGCGCGCCCGCGAAGGGGCGAGTCCGGCGACTTCCGCGCGGCGACATCCGGCACCAGGGCGGCGTCGCCCTGGAGCTCGCCATCGGATGGCACGCCGGGCGCCAGTTCGGCGAAGCGCGCCGCGGCGTCGCGCACCCGGTCCACCCGGGGCCCCGCCGCGCTGCC
>DASSHL010000004.1:0-2984 GCA_035692845.1 Gemmatimonadales bacterium | reverse complement strand
AAACCCTTCCGCCCGTGCCGCGTCCTCGCAGAGCTTGAGGATCAGCCGGCCCACGCCCTTCCGCGTGTGACGCGGATGCGTGTACATCGCGCGAACCCGCGCTGCATCCGTCGCGGGGTCGAGCAGGGCATCGCTCCGGGTCGGCGAGTGGTCGCCGCCATAGAGCGTTGCTCGCCGGCTCCAGCCGCCGCAGCCAGCGAGCTCGCCGTCAGATTCCACCACGAAATAAGTGCCGTCGTCAATGAGCCGAGTGTCGAGGCCCATGATCATGCGGCTCGATGCGATCTGCGCATCGTCGAGAAAGGCCTTCTGCAGCTCGGCGATCGCGGCGTCCATCAGCGCGCGCAGGGCATCGAGATCGGAGCGGCGGGCGAGTCGATGGGTAAGGAGCATGGGGCGTTGGGCGTGGCCTTCAGCATCTGGCCGTGGCGGTGACGATGCCCTGGGTATAGCGCATACCGCTGCCCTCCGCGAACCGCTGCCACCCCGCAACTACCTCATGCTCGAGCGCTGTCCATATCGGTTCGTCCGCTCCGGCAAGGGCCGCGGAGAGGGGCGTGCTGGCCACATACTGCCGGAAGAACGCTGTCGGGCCTGGCAGCTTCAGGTCTACATCATCCGTCCGCACCCGCACCTCGCGGAAACCTGCATCATTGAACAGGCCCTCCAGTTCGGCTTCATCATGCAGCAGGAACACCGCCTGCACGAACCCGGCCACCTGGGGGCTGATGTGTCGCCCGAAGGCATCGGCCATGCCCTGGAAGAGCGGCGCGATCCGGCCGGGAACATTGAGCGCCACCCGGCCGCCGGGCGCCAGCACCCGCTTCATTTCCCGCATCGCCTGGGAGCGGTCGGCCACGAACTGCAGCGCCATCTGGCTGAGCACCACGTCATAGGCGCCATCGGCCAGGGGCAAGGACTCGGCCCCGGCCTCATGCCAGGTGATCCCTGATGCCGGCGCCGCCGTTGCTCGCGCAACCGCCAGCATCCCTTCGCTGGGGTCTACTCCGGCGACCGTGCCGCCGGAACCGACCTGCTCCGCCGCAAGGCGGGTCACCACGCCGGTCCCGCAGCCAACGTCCAGCACCCGCTCGCCTGCCTTCAGCCTGGCAGCCTGCATCAGGCGCTCCGCCACTGGCCGGCCTATGGCCGGAACGAAGTAGCGCTCGTAATTCTCCGGTGCCGAGGCGCCGAACGTGTAATCAAATGGCTGTGTCATTGTGCCTCCTCTGTGGCGCTTGCCTCCAACCCATACTACGCCCCACACCCCGATGCGAAAGGGCAGCGGGCATATGCGCTCGGCTCGTGATCAGGCGACAGCGGCAGCGGTGCAGGCGGGCCAGCCTTAAGGGCCCGCTCTTTCCCGCAACGCAAGCGCGAGCATGAGCATACACAGTGGCGCGGTAATCGCCCATGGAAAGCCGAGGAAGAGCAGCCTGGTCGAATAGGCGGGTGAGAAGTACACGATGCTGATGAGCGGCGTGACCAGGGCGTTCGCAAGCAGCGCTCGTCTCGCTCGGCGCTCGACGCCGCCCTGACCCAGCGCCGGAATGGCGAGCAGCGTCGCCAGGCCCATCGCGATGTAGCCGATGGCGTCGTAGTCCCAGAAGAGCGAGTGCGGTGTCTGTTCGAGCAGGCCAACGCCGGCGGTCGATCCGCTGAGCTTTGCCGGTATGACGGAGGACAGCTGTACCACATAGTTCGCGGTCACGAAGACCGCGTACATGATCGTGAAGACCAGTGAGGCGTGGCTCCAGTAGCGCTGGTCGCCTGACGCGAGATAGTGCAGCGCAACGATCTCGAGCACGAAGGGGACCACGATACAGAGGGAGGTTCCGTAGATGAGGATCTCATCGAGCGGGAATCGCAGTACCCCGGCGACCTGCAGCAGCTGGACCACATCGTAGGACACCGCCGCAGCGCAAGCGGCGAGGCCTGCCCGGTAGCCAATGTCGCTGATGCGCGTTGGCACGGCCGACTCCTCTTCGTATCGCGGGCCCGCGGCGCCACGATCGTTCCTGCGTGGTCCGCTACCTCAGGATGCTGTCAAGCATCACCCCCCGCAAGTGCAGCGGTGATCTGTGAGGGCTCACTGTGGCTGGCGCTCATGCAGCAGCATCCAGGATGTCCCGAACCGGTCCCGGAGCATCGCGAAGCGTAAGGCAAAGAACGTCTCCTCCATCTTCATGAAGATCTGGCCGCCATCTGACAGCAGGGCGTACAGCCGCTCCGCTTGTTCGGCTGAGTCCACGGTCAGCGTCAGGTAGGCACTCCGCATCGGCTCGGCCGATGGAATGTCCGCGCCCATGAGGACGCTATTGCCAATTTCAATTCGCGCGTGAAGGATCTTGCCGTTCCACTCTGCGGGAAGATTGCTGCTGCCCGGCTGCTCGCCGTGCCGGCTGACGCCGGTGATCTTCCCTCCCAGGTGCTGCTCATAGAACCGGAACGCTGCCTCGCAGTTGCCCGGATAATTGAGGTAGATGTCGAGTCGCATGTCAGGCCCTCGGTGTGCGTGGACGGGACGGATTCCTGGCTGCCTCCTGTCCACTCGACGAATGAGCGATCGCGGAATCGACAGGCTCGGCGGTTCGGCGGTCGAGTCGCGGGTCGTTGACCGGCAATTCACAAGGGAGGATTGCCGTAGAACATCCAGAGTCCCAGCCCGATCACGCCCAGGCTTACCACGACCCGGCAGAAGCCGCCAAAGCTGCTGCCAGGCTCCAGCACCGCCAGTTGGGGATGATCGGGATCGTAGTACACCGTCACCCGCTGGCCTCGGCGATACCGGGCCAGCACTGCGCGCGCGGCCGAGCGGAAGATTGATCCGCGATGGCTGATGACATCGTTCCGGTAGGTCTCGCCGTCCACCACGTACTCATAGAGCAGCGCGGGCGTGTTCATCTTGCCGAACCTCCACCGGACCGTGCACAGCCCTTCGTCCACCACGCGGCCTCTCGTCGTGTTCCATCCTCGGCTCCGCA
>DASSHL010000003.1:0-8888 GCA_035692845.1 Gemmatimonadales bacterium | reverse complement strand
GATCACGTTCGATGACGTGCTGCAGGTGAGCGCGGGCGCCGCCATGGGCCGGCCGCATGTGGCACGTGCCCTCGTCAACAAGGGCGCGGCCACGGATCTCTCGAACGCCTTCGATCGCTACCTTGGCCGCGGCCGCCCTGGCTTCGTGGACAAGGTGCTTCCGACCTTCCGGGAGGTCGCCCGCATGGCTCATTCCGTGGGCGGCCTGGTCTCGGCGGCCCACCTCAGGGATCGCGCCTCGCGCACCGTGCTTGAGCGGTTCAGGAGTGAAGGCCTCGACGCCCTCGAGGTGCGCCACCCGAGCCACAGCCCTGAGGTGCGCGAGCGCCTCGCTCAATTTGCTGGCGAGCTCGGACTGCTCCAGACCGGCGGCAGTGACTGGCACGGTGAAACCGCCGCCGAAGGTGATCACGGCACCATCGGCTCCCAAGCCGTGCCAATGGCGTGGCTGGAGGCACTGGAAAGGCGGACCGACGGACAGGCGGACAGCCGGACTGTGGGATAAACTGACACGGGACTCGTGACCCGTGACCCGTGACCAGATTGAGACCTCGCATGACACTACCAGACTTCACCGGCAAGGTTGTCCTTGTCACCGGCGTGGGCCGGGCAGGACAGATTGGCAATGCGGTTGCGCTCGCGTTCGGCAAGGCGGGAGCGCGTATTGTCGCGTGCGATCGTAACGCGGTGGGCGTGGCCGAGCGGGTTCGGGAGTTTGTGGCACAGGGAATCGACGCGCGGCCGGCGGCAGGCGACCTCACCGAGCCTGATGTGGCGCAGCTCGCAGTGGAAACGGCCCGGAAACATTTTGGACGGCTCGATGTGGTGGTGAATGTGGCTGGAGGGCTCACAACCTACGGCGCATTTGAGGAAGTCACCGAGCTGGGACTCGACCGCGAACTCGCCATCAACGTGAAGACTGCGTTCCTGATGTCCCAGGCTGCGGTGTCGGCGCTGGCGGAGACCCGGGGTTGCATCGTGAATTTCGCTTCCATTGCCGTCAAGCACCCGGCATCCAACCTCTCGGCCTACAGCGCCGCCAAGGGCGCGGTTGCTGGTCTCACGGGGGCGCTGGCGGTCGAGCTCGCGCCGAAAGGCATTCGGGTCAACGCCATCGCGCCCGCGATGGTGCGAACCGCCGAGAACACGGCATCCGTCGGTGCCGATGCCGACTACGTGGAGCTCGATGCCATCACCGGCGCAGTGATGGCACTGGCCACGCCGGGCGAGACGGTGACGGGAGAGATCCGCGCCGTGACGTCGCGAAAGCCCTGACATGGAACTCGCGGGCCGGGTTGCACTCGTCACGGGGGCTGGTCAACGGCTGGGGTCCGAGTTCGCCCGGGCTCTCGCAGGGCGGGGGATGGTGCTTGCCCTGCATTTCAACCGCTCGGCGGACGGGGCGGAAGCGCTGCGTGACGAAATCCGGGCCGCCGGGGGCAAGGCCGAAGTCTTCCAGGCAGATCTCACCGATGCGGACGCGGCACAACGGCTCGCTCCTGCGGCTGCGGCCTCGCTGGGCGGGCTTGACGTGCTGGTCAACTCCGCGGCCGTCATGTATCACATCTCCTTCGAGAACACGTCGGTTGCCCAGTACGACGAGGTGCTCGATCTCAATCTCCGCTCCCCCTTCTTTGTGGCGCAGGGCGCGGCACCGATGCTGCGGCGGGCGCGGGGCCGCATTGTCAACATCGCCGACCTTGGCGGGCTGGAGCCGTGGCCCGGCTACGCTGCCCATTCCGTGGCCAAGGCGGGCGTCGTCATGCTCACCAAGGTGCTGGCGCGGGCGCTGGCGCCAGAGGTCAACGTGAACGCAATTGCGCCGGGCACCGTGCTGGTGCCGGATACGTATTCCGAGGCCGAGCGCTCGCGCCTCGCCGACAACACGCCCCTCAAGCGGCTGGGCACGCCGTCGGACGCCGTGAATGCACTCCTCTACCTCCTCGAGGGCGGCGATTTCGTGACGGGCGAAATCCTCGTTGTGGACGGTGGCCGCCTTCTCCGCTGAACCTGAATTCCGCGACATCGTGGTGGTCGGGGGCGGCTGTTACGGTTCCTTTTACGCCGGCCAGCTTACCGCCGCGCGCGACCGTGGCGCAATTCGCTATCGTCGCGTAATTGTTGTCGACCGGAATCCGCAGTGCAGCGTGGCGGCGATGGTGCCCGATGACATGCGTGAGCTTCGCCTGGCAGAGTGGGACGACTTCTTCGATGGTTGGCTGGGCGGGGACGCGGGCGATGGCGACGCGATCGTGCCGTCGCCGCTGATGCCACACCTCATGTTCGAGTGGCTCGAACGGCGGGCCCGCGCACGCTGGCCCGACCGGGACGTGAAGCGCATTCCACTCGACACGCCGGGGGAGACGCCCTACGACGTGCTCCATGCCGACGGCACGCGCTATCTCTCCTATGCTGACTGGATCTGCCCCGTGCACTGCATCGAGCCGGCAACCTGTCCCATGATCCGGGCGCCGCGTTCCTGGGAAATGCGCGAGGCGGTGACGGAGCTGGTGCATCGCCGCGGGTCGAGCCGCCGGATCGCAGGGCCGATGATCTTTCACTGCCGTCACCGCGCCTTCGGGGTCGGCATGTTCGATGTCGACGAGGTCCTTGCTGCCGATCGGGAGCTCGATCGCGCCGGCCGGGCGCCGGGCCCGTTCGAGGCGGTGGTCGGCACGATTTCTTCCTGCCATGGCGCAGTCAGTGCGCTCCACGTCAGTGGCTGACGGCCGGAACCGTCGGGCGTTCTATATTGTGGCAATGTCCTTACAACCGGCGCCGGATGCGCCCAGACAAGGGTGGGAGTGAGCGTGGCCGCCATTACGGATCTTGACGTCATCATCATCGGGGGCGGACCCGCTGGTCTCTGCGCGGCGATGTACGCCGGGCGGGGCATGCTCAAGGCGGTGCTGCTGGAGCGCGGCGTGCCCGGCGGTGAGCTGCTCAATACCGAGCTCATCGAGGACTATCCTGGCTTCGAGAGCATCAAGGGGCGCGAGCTCGCCCGGCTCATGGCCGAACATGCGGTCAAGTTTGGCGCCGACATCCGCCAGGAAGAGGTGGAATCCATCCGCCGACGGGACGATGGGCTGTTTGACGTGGCCTGTGCCTCGGGCGAGACCTACGTCGCGCCAGCAGTGATCCTCACCGCCGGCGGCACGCCCACCAAGCTCGGCGTCCCCGGCGAGGCTGAATTTGCCGGGCGCGGGACATCGTACTGTGCCGTCTGCGACGGCGCCTTCTTCAAGGGTGAAACCATCGCCGTCGTGGGCGGTGGTGATGCGGCCGTGGAAGAGGCCGACTATCTCACCCGCTACGCCAGCAAGGTGTATGTCATCCACCGGCGCGATGAGTTCCGTGCCTCGAAGCTGCTCCAGGAGCGGTTGTTCGCCAATCCGAAAATCGAGGTGATCTGGAACAAGGTGGTCACGGAGATAACGGGTGAACCACGCGGCCTGCGCCAGCTGCAACTCGAGGACACGGTGACGGGCGAACGGTCCGCGCTCGATGTGAGCGGCTGCTTCATTTTCATCGGATTCCGGCCCAACAGCTGGCTGGTCAAGGAGCACGTGGCGCATGACGCGGCCGGGTACCTGATCACCGATGACAGGATGATGACCTCGATTCCGGGGCTCTTTGCCGCGGGCGACCTGCGGGTGCAGCTGACCCGCCAGGTCACCACCGCGGTCGGTGACGCCACGACGGCGGCCATCGCGGTCGAGAAATTCCTCGCCGAGCGCCGGGTCCAGGAGACTGTGGATGGTGCCTGAACTTGAAGTCGTCGCCATGCCGAACGGCCAATTTGCGGAGAATTGCTATCTCGTCGCGGATACGGCGAGGCGCGAAGCAGTCCTGATCGATCCCGGTGAGGAGCCGCAAACGTTCCTGGCCGAGCTCAACACGCGTGCATGGACGCTCACCGGCATCTGGCTCACCCATGCGCACGTGGACCACGTCCTCGGTGTCGGCGCCGTCAAGGCGCGGGTCAACGCGCCGATCTGGCTCCATCCGGATGACCGGACGCTCTATGACGCCGCGGTCACCCAGGCCAGCTGGTTCGGGATCCAGCTCGACCGCCTGCCACCGCCCGAGCACGCGCTCGCACATGGTGACAGCCTGAGCGTCGGCCGGTTCGCATTTGACGTGCGCCATACGCCTGGTCACTCACCCGGCAGCGTGAGCCTCGTAGGGCATGGCATGGTGTTCTGTGGCGACGTGCTTTTTGCGGGGAGCATCGGACGCACCGACCTTCCGGGCGGCGACATGCCGACGCTGCTGCAGAGCATTCATCGCCACCTGCTCACCTTGCCCGATTCGACCGTCGTGCGAAGCGGTCACGGCCCCGAAACGACCGTTGGCATCGAGCGGCTGACCAATCCGTTTCTCACGGCGGATATTGAAGTTGACTGAAGACGGACGGGACGGACTGGTGCCAGAGGGTGAGCTTCGGCGCGCCTCGTCCGCCTCGTCCGCCTCGTCCGCCTCGTCCGCCCTGTGCCAGCGCTGCGGTTTCCGCGTCTCCCCCGCACCTTCCGGCTGCAAGAATCCCTGTCCCAACTGCGGCACCGTCTATCCGCTCGGTGACTGCTCCGACTGATGCCGATGGCCGGCACGCTGCCAGGTGTCTTCGGGGATAGCGGCGCACGGCAGTGCGACCTGCGGCGCCTGCCCCCGGTGGAGCGGCCGGCCGCAGCATTGGCCGCGATGGATATCAGCGAGTATTACGGGTCGGACAGCGGCGGCGTGCGGACCTACCTCCACGAGAAGGCGCGCTACGTCGCTCGGCGTGATGGCTTGCGCCAGGTCTATGTCCTGCCTGGCGCCGAGCACAGGGTCCAGTCCGGCGACGGCGCCCGGGTCTACCGTGTGCGCGCGCCGCGCATCCCGTTCCAGGACACCTATCGCCTCCTGCTCGATCGTGAGGCCGTCGCCGCGATCATTGCGCACGAGCGTCCCGATATCATTGAGGTGGGCAGCGCGTACGGTGCGCCGTGGGTGGCGGCTGGTGCTGCCCGAAAGCTCGGTATACCTGTCACCTGGTACTTTCACGCTCACCTGCCCCGCATCATTGCGCCGGGGGCGCATGCGTCCCCGGTGCTCCGCCGCGCCGCTGCGAGCATTGCCGTCCGATACATCCGCGCCATCGCGCGACGCATGCAACTCGTGCTGGTGGGAAGTGAGTCAGTCCGCCGCGACCTGCATGGCTACGGCATCACCCACGTGAAAGTCGTGCCCCTCGGCGTGGACACGGAGACCTTCGATCCCTCGCGTCGTGCCGCCCGCGCGGAAACCCTCGCGCGTCTGGCCTTGCCTGACGCGCCGCTCGTGCTGTACACCGGGCGATTCACCGCCGAGAAGCAGCTCGAAGCGGCCGTCAGCGCATGGCGCCAGCTGCGTACTCCTGACGCGGTGCTGGTGCTGGCCGGTGCAGGTCCGCGCGGCGACGCGCTGCGTGCTGCTGCCGGCCCACGCATTCGGATCCTGCCGTTCGAGGCCGATCGCGACAAATTGGCTGACCTCTATGCCGCAGCCGATCTCTACCTGGCACCGGGCCCTGCGGAAACGTTCGGGCTCTCTGCGCACGAGGCGATGGCCGCGGGCACGCCCGTGCTCAGTGTCGACGCTGGTGCCGTGGCGGACGCCGTGCGGGCCGCCCGTTGCGGGGGAACCTGGCCCCTGGGTGACGGGGCGGCGATGGCCGCCATGATAGACAAGCTGCTGCAGGCGGCTCCCGAGATGCGTGTCGCGGCACGAGAGCATGTGATGCAGTATCACCAGTGGGCCACCGTTTTCGATCGCCTCTTTGCTATCCATGCGCGGCTCAAGGCCGGATCGTACTCATGATCAGCGCGCTCGATGCTCATCTGCTGTGCGTGCTGTTCGTGCTGCTGGACATGACAGTGCGGGCATGGCGGATCGAATGGCTGCTGCGGGGAACCGGCACACGCGTGAGCTTCTCCCAGGCCGTCGCCATCAACGCGGTGGGCGACGCCGCCTGCGCGGTGACGCCGATGCGAATCGGCGGTGAACCGGCTCGCCTCTGGGGCATGCTCCGGGCCGGCGTACCCGCCTCGGCCGCATTCGTCGCGATCAGCATCGAGATCCTTGCCGCCTGGCCTGTCATCCTGGTTGCAGCTGGCCTTCTCGGCTGGCTCTTCGCGCCGGAATGGATCGCCGCCGCCGTTCCCCGGCTTCGAGCCGCTGCGAGCGATGCCTGGTTCTGGATTCTGCTTGTTCTGGTGGCGAGCGGGCTGGCATGGGTCGTCGCTCGGCGAGCGTCCCGGCATGTTGCCGTGGCCCGTGCTCGTCGCTCGATTCGGCGCCTGCGGGTCTACTGGCGGAGGATGCCGGCGTGGCCAGTGGCAGCCAGCGTCCCGATGACTGCGCTCAACCTGGTCTCCCGCACCGGAATGCTGGTTGCGCTGGCACTCGCCGAGCCCTCCGGCATGGCGCTCGGCCCGCTCTTCTTCGCATCCTTTGTGCTGCTCTACGCCCAGCTGATCCTGCCGACGCCCTCCGGCGCCGGCGTGGTGGACCTGGGGCTTCTGGGTGGCGCGGCCGGTGACCTGGGCGGCGCCACCTTGCTTTGGTGGCGCTTCTATTCGAGCGGTGTGGGCGTGCTGGTCGGTGCCGCCGTCCTGGTGCGAGCCCGGCTGCGTGATCGCACCGCCCGCGGTGTTAGATTCCCATGGCCAAATCGCAAGGAAACGATCGTCCCATGACCAACGCCACCCGCACCGAACGTGATCCTCTCGGCGAGCTGCCGGTTCCTGCCGATGCGCTGTACGGCATCCAGACCCTGCGTGCCCAGCAGAATTTTCCGATCTCCGGTCTCAGGCCGCTGCCGGCCTTCGTGGATGCGGTCATCTGGATCAAGCGGGCGGCGGCGGAAACGCACAAGCAGACCGGGCGGCTCGAGGCCCGGCTCGCCGATGCCATCATTCAGGCTGCGGACGAAGTGCTCGCCGGCCAGCATCGTGATCAGTTCATCGTCGATGTGTACCAGGCGGGCGCCGGCACATCGCACAACATGAACTGCAACGAAGTACTGGCCAATCGGGCCAATCAGCTGCTGGGCGGTGAGCTGGGGACCTACAAGCCGGTTCATCCCAATGATCACGTCAACATGGCCCAGAGCACCAATGACGTGATTCCGACCGCCATGCGGCTCGCCACGCTCGCCACACTTCCGGCGCTCATCGATGCAATGGACCGGCTGGCGGCCGCATTTGCCCGGAAGGGCGACGCGTTCGACGACGTCATCAAGAGCGGCCGGACCCATTTGCAGGACGCCACGCCCATTCGCCTCGGCCAGGAATTCCGCGCCTATGGCCGCACGGTGGCCCGTCACCGCGAGAAACTGGGCGACGCCGCCGAATGGCTGCGCGAGATGAACATCGGCGGCTCGGCCGTCGGTACCGGACTGAATGTCGAGCCCGAATATCCCGCGCTCATGGTCGAATATCTTTCGCAGGTCACGGGCATGGAGCTCCGGGAGGCTGACGACCGGATCCAGCTCATGCAGTCCATGGGGGACATCGCGACGTTCAGCGGGGCGATGCGCGCCTGGGTCATCGACCTGGCCAAGATTGCCAACGATATCCGCCTGCTGGCTTCGGGCCCGCGCACCGGACTCGCGGAAATCAACTTGCCCGCCGTGCAGCCCGGGTCGAGCATCATGCCGGGCAAGGTCAACCCGTCCATTGCGGAAATGGTGAACCAGGTCTGCTATCAGGCGCTGGGTCTCGACACCACCGTGGCGATGGCTGCCGAAGCAGGTCAGCTCGAGTTGAACGTGATGATGCCGGTCATCACCCATAACATCGTGTTCATGCTCATCATCGTCGGGAACGCCACACGAGTGTTCGCCGAACGGTGCATCGAGGGCGTCGAAGCAGATGCGGAGCAGTGCGCCCATTGGCTGGAGCGCTCGCCGGCGCTGGTGACGGCGCTGGCGCCCAAGATCGGCTATGCCGCGGCGGCCAAGCTCGCCAAGGAAGCCGTCGCTTCGGGGCTCACCGTCCGAGAGCTCGTCACGAAGAAGGGTGTGCTGGATCCGAAGGAGATGGATGCGGTGCTGGATCTTCGCGCCATGACCGAACTGGGCGTGCCGGGTGCCGGCGCGCCGATGGGCAGCTGACCTTCAATGCGGCGCTGGGGTGACCGGCGCCGGGGATGAAAACCGTGCGCGTAACGACATGGACGGAATACAGCCTGATCATCGTCCTGCATCTCGCCCGCCGCACCAGCGACGGCGCTGCGCCGGTGGCTGCCCGTGAGTTGTCGGAAGCCGAGCGCCTGCCGGGCGATTACGTCGAGCAGATCCTGCTGCGGCTTCGCCGTGCAGGCATCGTTGAGAGCATGCGCGGTGCCCGCGGTGGCTACCGCCTGGCCCGGCCGGCCAGCATGATCTCCGTGCGGGACATCATGACCGCCTCCGAGCACCAGACGTTCGAGCTCAATTGCGAGAGCCACCCGGTCAACGCCGATCGGTGCAGCACCAGCTCCTCCTGCAGCATCCGCCCGGTCTGGCAGGCGCTGCAGCAGCGAATCGATGACCTGCTCGACAGCATCTCGGTGGAAGACCTGCTCAAGCAGGAACCGCAGGTGCAGGAACTGGTCACGCTGCAGTCGGCGTTATGACGGTCAACAGTCTACGGTCGACCGTCGACCGTAGACCAGGATACACCCATGTCTAGTCGCGACACTCCTGCCTTCACCGCACGCGAGTCCATCCGCTACGCCCGGCAGTTCACGCTGCCGGAGCTGGGCGCGGCAGGCCAGGCACGCCTCAAGCAGGGGCGCGTGCTGGTCATCGGTGCCGGGGGACTCGGCTCACCCGCGCTGCTCTACCTCGCGTCGGCTGGCGTCGGTACGGTAGGCATCGT
>DASSHL010000002.1:0-3065 GCA_035692845.1 Gemmatimonadales bacterium | reverse complement strand
CACCATGCCCACCGGCGAATTTGAAGTCGCCAAGGTGACCCGGGTGCTGGCTGCCCGGTACCGCATCGAGCGGGTGATCGGTGAAGGCGGGATGGCGACGGTCTACCTCGCCGAGGATTTGAAGCACAAGCGCCAGGTGGCGGTCAAGGTGATGCGGCCCGAGCTCGCCGCCACGCTCGGCAGCGACCGCTTCCTCAGGGAAGTGGAGATCGCGGCCCAGCTCAACCATCCCAACATCCTCCCGATGTACGACTCGGGCGAGGCCGACGGCATTCTCTATTACGTGATGCCGTTTGTGGACGGAGAATCGCTTGCCGCGCGGCTTACGCGCGAGGGCGAGCTGCCGGTGCCTGTGGCGCTCAGGATTGGACGAGAGGTGGCCGAGGCGCTGGCGTACGCCCACAAGCGCGGCATCATCCACCGCGACATCAAGCCCGCCAATATCCTGCTCCATGAGGGCCACGCACTCGTCGCCGACTTCGGCATTGCCCGGGCGCTGGACGCCGAGGGCGAGGCCATCACCAAGACCGGCCTGGCCATAGGTACGCCGCAGTACATGAGTCCGGAACAGTCCACCGGCGACAAGACGGTGGATGCCCGGACCGATATCTACGCGCTGGGTGCGGTGCTCTACGAGATGCTGACCGGCGAGCCGCCCTTCACCGGACGCAGCCCGCAGGCGGTGGTGGCCCGGAGCCTCACCGAGCGGCCCCGGCCACTCGCCGCGACCCGCGAGGGACTGCCGGCGGGGCTGGAGGATGTAGTCGGCAAGTCGCTCTCCCGTAGCGCGGCGGACCGGTACCCGACCGCCACTGACCTGGCCGATTCACTGGCCACCGTGGAGACGGGCGCATTCCGCTCATCCGGCCCGTCCGTCCAGTCCGCCTCGACGCCCTCGACCTCTCGGCGCTGGCTCATCCCGGCTGCCGTCGTGGTTGTCGCCATCGTGGCGGCCGTCTTCTTCCTCCGTCGGCCGCAAGCGGCGGTGACTTCCGGCGGGGTTACGCATGTTGCGGTGCTGCCCTTCCAGAACCAGGGCGACAGCGCCAACAACTACGTCGTGGACGGCATCACCGACGAAGTGCGCGGCAAGCTGTCGCAGGTGAACGGCCTCACGGTGATCGCCAACGCGAGCTCGTCACAGTACCGCGGCTCGCGCCTGCCGCCGACGCAGATTGCCACGGAGCTCGGCGCGCAGTACCTGCTGATGGGACGGGTTCGCTGGGCCGGCGGGGCTGATCCTGCTTCGCGTCGCCTGCAGCTGGTGGCCGAACTGGTGAATGGCAAGACGGGCTCCACCGACTGGCAGCAGACTTTTGATGCCGACCTGACCGACGTATTCGCGGTGCAGGGCCAGGTGGCCGCCCGCGTGGCCGGTGCGCTCGGTGCCCAGCTCGGCGCCAAGGAGTCGGCCGACCTGGGCAAGCGGCCCACCGAGAATCCGGCCGCGTGGGATGCCTACCTCAAGGGTCGCGCCATAACCGGGGGCGATCCCGTGAGCCTGCGGCAGGCCATGGACAACTTCGAGCAGGCGGTGGCGCTCGATTCCGGATTCGCCGACGCCTGGGCCGGGCTCGCGACGGCCGCTGCCCGGCTCTACAGCAATGGCGCTCGCGATCCCGCCGTGGCGCGCCGGTCTGGAGAAGCCGTGGACCACGCCCTCCGGCTTGGACCCGACAATGCCGCGGCCGCGGCGGCCGCGGCGATGTATTACAACGGGATTGCGCGCGATCCGGCGAAGAGCACCGAATTTACTGAACGCGCCATGCAGCTGGGCCCGAATGATCCGGAAATCCTGCGGGCAGGCGCTCGTGCCGATGCCAACAATGGCAACTATGCACGGGCAGTCGAGCGGCTGGAACGCGCGCGGGAACTGGATCCGCGGAATGCGGCAGTGCTCAACTCGCTCAGCACCGACTACCTCTTTACGGGCCGTCTTCAGGAGGCGGAAGAAGTCTGCAACGCGGTCATTGCGCTCCAGCCCGACAATCTTGGCAACTACCAGCTCCTGATCAAGATCAAGCTTGCGCAGGGCGATATGGACGGCGCACGGGCCGCGGCCGCACGCGCCACGGCGCGCGTGTCGCCACCGGTCGTCGCGGCCTACCTCGCCGGGTTTGAAGAGCTCACCTACGTCCTCGATCCCGCGACGCAGGTGCTGGTTGGCCGGCTCACGCCCTCGGCGTTCGATGGCGATCGCGCCTGGTGGGGCCAGTCGCTGGCGACCTACTACTGGGACCAGGGCCAGAAGGGGCTGGCAAAGGCCTACGCCGACTCCTCGCTCGCCACCGGGCTCGCACAGGTCCAGCAAGCCGAGAATGATCCGTCGCTCCTGGTGCTCTACGGCGTGGCACTCGCGCATGCGGGCCTCGCCGACTCGGCGGTGGCCACTGGTCGCCGAGCGATTGCCATGTACCGTAGTGACGCCTCGGCCTCGCTGGCCTATGACGGCCTTCAGATGGTCCGGATCTACCTCGCAGCCGGCCGTCCCAAGGACGCGCTGGACGCGCTGGAGAAGCTCCGGAAACAGCCGACGCCAATCACACCGGGCTGGATGAAGCTCGATCCGATGTTCGCGCCCTTGAACGGGAACCCGAGGTTTGAGAAGATGGTGGGAAGGTAGGGCAGGATGGGCGAGTGAGTCGTGCGTCATGAGTCGTATGTCGTAAGTGTTGAAGTTCCTCATTTTGAAGCCGCAACGCTGGCGAAGGATCTACTCACCCGGTTCCCGTCCATGGCTAGCAGATCCTTCGCTTCGCGCAGGTTGAGGGATTGAGTAGCTTCGGCCCGCCCATCCCGCCCATCGTGACGCCCCGCACGGTCGCATCCCGCAACAGGCCTTACATTGACCGTAACCCCTTGGGAAGAAAGGGGGAACAATGTCAGGCCGTGCAACCTGGTCAGGCGCGATATCGTTTGGCCTTGTCACCATTCCGGTCAAGCTCTTCGGGGCGACGCGATCGGAGGATGTGTCCTTTCGACTGATACACGCCGAATGCGGGACGCCCGTGGAGCGCCGCTGGTGGTGTCCGTACGATGAGGAAGAAGTCGCCTACAAGTCGCTG
>DASSHL010000001.1:0-3551 GCA_035692845.1 Gemmatimonadales bacterium | reverse complement strand
GCTCGAGCGTGCCGGACACGAGGCCTGGTGCGTGGGCGGCGCGCTCCGCGACGCGGTGCTCGGCTTGCCGCACGCCGACTTCGATGTCGCCACGTCGGCCACGCCGGATGAGGTGCGCCGGCTGTTCCGTCACACCGTTCCGGTGGGCGAGAAGCACGGCACCATCGGCGTGCTGGATGATGCGCGCGTGCTCCATGAGGTGACCACGTTCCGGCGCGATGTGCGGACGGACGGCCGGCATGCCGAGGTGGCCTACGGCGTGTCACTCGAAGAAGACCTTGCCCGTCGTGACTTCACCATCAATGCGCTGGCATACCATCCCGCGCGGCACGAATGGCGCGACCCGTTCCGTGGCGCCGATGACCTGGCCCAGGGTCGCATCCGCGCCGTGGGTGACGCGGCCGCACGCTTCAGGGAAGATTATCTCCGCGTCCTGCGCGCCCTGCGCTTCGCGGCCCGGTTGGGGTTTGTGATCGTACCCGAGACCTGGGTGGCGATGATCGCCGCGGCGCCGGGCCTGCGGCTGCTCTCCGCGGAACGCGTGCGCGAGGAGTGGTTCAAGGGATTGCGAACGGCGGAAACCGTGAGTGGTCTCGTGGACCTCTGGCATGGAGCGCGTGCCGCGGGCGAACTGCTTCCGGAGTTGCTGAAGGCAGACGGGAGCGAGCCGGCGCTCTCCGCAGCGCCACGGGACCCGGTACTGCTCACCACGATGCTCACCCGCGATCCGGTGGCGGTGCTGCGCCGGCTCCGCGCCTCCAATGCCGAGATCGCGCGGGCGGCTGCGCTCGTGGCTGGACCGGAGGCACCCGACGGGAGTGGCGTCGCCGACGTGCGCCGCTGGTTGGCACGCGTCAACGGCGCGGCGGACGACCTCATGCGTCGCCATCTCCTGCGCACCGGAAACCGTGCACCCTGGGAGAATACAGTGGCCGGCATCCGCGAGCGGGGCGAGCCGCTCGCCAGGGAGCACCTCGCGCTTCGCGGTGGCGATCTCCTGGCGCTCGGCCTTCACGGTCCCGAGGTCGGGGCAACGCTGGACCGGTTACTTACTCGCGTGCTGGACGATCCGGCCCTCAACACCCGTGACGCATTGCTGGCGCTGGTCCGGGAATCACGGTGACGCCGTTCCTCTTCGGCCTTCTCGCGGCGCTCGGCAACATGGTGGGCGCGTTTGTGGTAGTCCGCCATGCGCGGCGTGGGCTCCATGTGGTGGAGCAATTTGTCGCCTTCGGCGCCGGCTTCATGATCTCCGCGGTGGTGCTCGCGATGTTGCCCGAGGCGCTGGAGCGGCCTGGCGCACCGATCTACGTCCTGGCCGGATTCCTGGCCGTGCACCTCGCGCAGCACGTACTCACTCCCCACTTCCATTTCGGCGAGGAGACGCACCACATCTCTGCCTCGGCGGGCGTCTCGGCGCTGCTGGGCCTCTCGTTGCACACTCTCTTCGATGGTGTGGCCATTGCCAGCGGCTTCCTGGTGTCGCCAGAGCTGGGCGTGCTCTTGTTTCTCGCCGTCTTCCTGCACAAGCTGCCGGAGGGGGTGACGATGGCGAGTGTCATGCTGGCGGGCGGACAGGGAGCAAGCCGGGCGCTCGGCGCAGCGGGTGTGCTGGGCGCGGCGACGATCGCAGGGGTGGGACTCACGCAGCTGATCTCGCCGCTCGCCACCCACGGTCTCTCACTTTCGGCCGGTGTCACGCTTTATGTCGCGGCGTCGAATCTGGTGCCCGAATTCCAGGCGCGGCGCGGCTGGGCCATTTCGGCCGCCTTCTTCGGCGGCGCGGCCGCCATGATCGTGACGCGCCTGCTGCTGCACGCGCTGGGCCTCACCACATGAGCGAGCCCTCACTCTTCGAGCAACTGGGTGGACTCCGGCCACTCGCGGCCCGGATGCGGCCCGCGACGCTCGACGAATTCGTGGGGCAGGAACACCTGCTGGCGCCGGGCCGTCCGCTGCGCGAGGCGGTGGAACGCGGCACGCCGGGCTCCATCATCCTCTGGGGCCCGCCCGGCAGCGGCAAGACCACGCTCGCGCACCTCATGGCTCGCGCCACACGTCGCGCGTTCGAGCCCTTCAGCGCCGTCACCGAGGGCGTGCCGAGGATCCGGGAAATCGTCACCGGCGCGCGCGAGCGGCTGGCGAGTTCGGGACAGGCGACGATCCTCTTCATCGATGAAATTCATCGGCTCAACAAGGCCCAGCAGGACAGCCTGCTGCCGCCCACCGAGGAAGGGGTCGTCACGCTGGTGGGCGCCACCACCGAGAACCCCAGCTTTGCCATCAACCCGGCGCTGCTGTCCCGCACCCGGGTCTTCGTGCTGCAGCCGCTGGAGCCGAGCCATCTTCGGGCCCTTCTCGAGCGCGCCCTGGCGGATCGCGACCGTGGCGTGGCATCGCTCGAGGTGAGTTCGGCGCCGCAGGCGCTCGACTTCATCGCCGAGGAAGCCGATGGCGATGCGCGCCGGGCGCTCACGGTGCTCGAGGCTGCGGCCATGCACGTGGGCCAGGGCGGCACCGTCACCATCGAGGCGGCGCAGGAGGCGCTGCAGCGCCGCTTTGCACACTATGACAAGGCGGGCGAAGAGCATTACAACATCCTGAGCGCCTATCACAAATCACTGCGGGGCAGTGACCCGCAGGGCGCGTTGTACTGGATGGCGCGGCTGGTGGAGGGCGGGGGCGATCCGATGATCCTGTTCCGCCGGGCGATGGCGATGTCGGCTGAAGACATCGGGCTGGCTGATCCGAATGCATTGCGCCTGGCGGTGGCAGCGCGCGATGCGTGGCAGATGCTGGGTCCACCGGAGGGGTACCTGCCACTGGCGGAGCTGACCATCTATCTCGCGACGGCGCCCAAGTCGAACAGTGCCAAGGTGGCGCTCGATGCTGCGATGGGGGCCGCGCGGGACTATCCGGCGGAGGCGGTCCCGGTGCACCTGCGCAACGCGCCCACCCGGCTCATGAAGGAGCTGGGGTACGGCAAGGAATATCAGTACGCGCACGCCGCACCTGAGGCATATATCCCGCAGGAGTACCTGCCCGAGCCACTGCGGGGGCAGGCGTTCTACCAGCCCGGGCCATTTGGCCATGAGCAGCGAATTGCGGAGCGGATGAAGTGGTGGGAGGAGCTGGCAGCTCGTCGATCGTCGGCTGTCGGCCATCAAGGGTCGAGCGGAGAACGGAACGGTTGATGACCGATGACTGATCGCCGACGACCGTATATTTCACCAGCCGCCAACCCCTGGGAGCGAGCGATGCGTCACAAACTGCGCCATATGCTGGCCGCGACAGCCGGGCTGATCGTCCTTGGCTGCGCCAGTTTCCCCAGCACGATCCTGGATCCGGACGTCCAGTTGCACCAGGTCAACCTCCGGGGTGTCGGCCTCACCGGTGGCACCATGGATCTGGTGGTCGACGTCTATAATCCGAATCACTTCTCGCTGCGCGGGACCCGCCTGCAGGTCGGCTTCGACGTGGACAGCGCGCATGTGGGAGACATTTCCTACGATGACGAGTTTCAGGTCGGCAACACGGACACGACTCGCATC